>JAGBVY010000082.1 GCA_017630115.1 Tidjanibacter sp.
GACTCGGTCTATAACCCAATGACGCAGCCCGATTTCAGGGTGTGGTACGACACCACGCGTCACTACCTGACTGCCGAGCCACAACTCTACTTCAAGATGTTTACCGATGGTAGGTTTAAGCGCCAGACCCTATCCGACTCCAAACGCGACGAGCAACACAAGGTGACACTCTACTTTGGCGCACCCAACCCAGAGGTGTTGGAGTTTTCGCTTGATAGTATTGCCGCCGAAGAGATTGTGACAGAATATGTTACTCGTGGTAAAGACACCATCAACTACTGGCTCAACGTGCCCTCCGAGCGCTTGGGCGACACGCTCAAAGGCAGAGTGGTCTATATGAAACACGACTCGGTGAACATCCTCCGCCCCGACACCGCCAAGCTCGCTTTGGTGTGGCGCTACATCGAGAGCAAGGAGGAGAAAAAGGCTCGCGAGGAGGAGGAAAAGAAGATGGAGAAGGCTCTGCGCGACAGCGTGGAGTATGTGCCACCTGTCAAGCCCAATCCCTTTGTGGTGGATGTGGCTAAGGGGGAGCTCAACCCCGAACGCACCCTGACATTTAAGTTTGCAATGCCACTTGTCAAGGTCGATACGTCGGCCATCGATTTGCGCTTTGTGGGCGATGCTCTCTCGGCTGAGGAGGAGAAGAAGATTGCCGACGAAAAGGCTAAGGAGGCCCGCAAGAAGGGAGTGGAGGTGATTGCCGAAGATATTTCCGACCTCCCCACCGTACCCTTTGAGTTCTTCCGCGACAGCGTCGATATGAAAATTTGGCACCTGAGAGCCGAATGGGGTGAGAAGAAAAAGTATAACCTCACCATACCTGCCGGCGCATTTGCCAATGTTGCCGGTCAGAGCAACGACACCCTGCGCTCAACCCACACATCTTTCGACGGGTCGAAGTTTGGCAAGGTGATAGTCGATGTCACCGGTGGAAAGCCCGGAGCTAAATATGTCCTCTACCTGAAAGACGAGAAGGGCTCTACACTGGCCGAAATCAAAGATGCCTCGGCTGGCAAGTACATCTTCAACTATGTCCGCCCCGGCAAGGTACGCCTCGGTGTGCTCGAAGACCTCAACGCCAACGGCAGGTGGGATACGGGCAACCTGATTGAGCGTCGCCAGCCCGAACGCACAGAGCCCTACGTTGACGAAAAGGGCGAGGAGGTTATGGAGGTTAAGGCCAACTGGGAGATGGAAATCAAAGCCGATATGAACTCCATATTTAAGCCCATTACTTTTGAGAGCGTCAATGAACAGCTACGCAAGACCGAGGCTGTCAGGTTGCGTAAGATTCTCGAAGATAGAGAGAAACGTCGCCAAGAGGCCCTGAAAAAAGAGCAAGAGCAGGGTGGCGGCTTGGGTGGCTTCTCGTCGGGTATGAGCTCGATGAAGGGAGCCGTTGGTTCTATGGGCAATATGGGTGGCGGAAGCGGATTCCGCCGTTAGGCCCAAGCAACCAAACACAAGAGAGATTGTACGATTATGAGAAACAACAGCATACTTAGAAGACTACTTTACACCTCGCTACTGCTCCTACTCTTGGGTGTAGGCTCTGCCTCGGCCCAGCGCCAATATGTTGGCGTCAAGGGTGGTTGGGGCGAAGGCGACGTGAGACTCTACCCCCACTGGTCGTCACCTCCCGTATGGGGCAAACTCAATGGCGGCTTCTATTGGGTCTATTATGGTGGAGGCAAGTCGAGCGCCTACTTGGCCGACGAATATACGGGTGGCGTCTGTGTGGAACTCGAATTGCTACAAAGGGGATTTCAGTATGCCGCACTCGACAGAAATACCAAGCGCTACACCTATGGCCGACATATGAACTCCATTGTTGTGCCCGTGATGTGGCAACCCCACGCCTTCTTTCTCGAAGATAGGCTGAGACTTTTCCTCAACGCCGGCGCAACCCTCTCCTACAACCTCAACGCAGGCTCCATTGAGTACTACATCGACAACGAGACGGGAGGGTATGAGGAGTTCCCCTATGAGTGGCAGACCGTTAGGGACAATCGCTGGGGCTACGGCTTGGTGGTTGGCTTGGGCGCGGGCTGGAACTTCGAGAGGATTGAGGTGATGATGGAGGCACGCTACTACTTCGGCTACTCCGACATTGTTAAGCGTAAGACCATCTACCTCGGCACTCAATTTCTGCGCTCACCACTAGACAACATCAATTTCAGCCTTGGTGTGGCCTACCATTGGAACCACTCGGGCAGTTGGGCAAAGAGCCCCGCACAGCGCAAGGCTGCTCGTGCCGCCCGACTCGACTCTCTGCCCACCGAGGGGGTGATAATTGAGAACGGAGCAAGCTCCGATTTGTGAGGTTTGTGCTCCCAACACATCTAACGTCTAAAAACTGACAACTGATAACTAAAAAAAGATATGGAAAACATTGGAAACGAATCGACCCGCCAACAGAAAGTTGCACGCCAGATACAGAAGGACATTAGCGAACTCTTCCTCAGAGAGTGCGCCGAGTTGGTCAAGGGTGTGATTGTGTCGGTGACGGCCGTAAGGGTCAGCCCCGACTTGGAGTATGCTCGCATCTACCTGAGCATCTTCCCATTTGACAAACACGAGGCCATTATGGAGCGCATCAATGCCGACTGCTGGAAGATACGCAAGCTGCTCGGCGCTCGTATGCGCAACCAGCTGAGGGTTGTGCCCGAAATCAGCTTCTTCCTCGACGACTCACTCGAATACATTGAGAACATCGACAACCTTCTGAAAAAGTAGGTTGAAGCACTCCCCTCCCTCGGCCAATGTAACTCCACAGAGCCCCTCGGACGATGAAAAACCTTTCGCTACTCTTTGCTCGTCGCTACCTCCACTCGGCAAAGTCGCTCTCGGTGATTAACACCACAGCGACAGTTAGCTCCGTAGCCATAGGTGTGGCGGTTGCAGCAATGGTCATCTTGTTGTCGGTCTATAACGGATTCGACAACCTCGTCCAGAGGATAGACACCACCACCGAGGCCGACATTGTTGTCAGCCCGGCCAAAGGTCGCTACTTCGCCGAAGGCGCAATCGACACCACTGCACTAAGTTGTGTGGAAGGGGTGGAGGCTATTGCAGGCTATATTGAGGAGAGCGTTATGGCCGAATATAAGGGTAGGCGACTCTTTGGCACGCTCAGGGGTGTGGACGAGGCCTACACCGATGTTGTGGGGCTGGCCGACGAGGGAATGATGTGGTATGGCAAGTGGCAACTCTCTTTGGGTAACTACCGACGCGCAGTGGTTGGGCGTGGCATAGACGATCTGTTTGCCGACGGCTACTCGGTCAAAAATCCCACTCTTCACGACCCACTCACCCTCTTTGCACTTAGAGCCGAGAGTATTTCGCCCCTGCTGCCCATATCGGCACTCAGGAGCAAGACCATACGTCACGCCGGCACGCTCTCAGAGAGCGCAACCTCACTTTCGGGCCACATTTTCACAAGCCTCGATTGGGCCCAAGAGTTCCTCGCCAAGCCCGAAAGAGTATCGGCCATAGCCATAAGGGTCACCAAAAGGGCAAACCTCGAAAAGGTATGCGGCGACATTGAGGAGCTGTTGGGTGAGGATTTTGTGGCCGCAACACGCTACGAGCGCAACGAGGTTACATATAAGGCCACCAAGTTGGAGAAGTGGGGTGTGTTTTTCATCCTCCTGCTGGTAACAATCATCGCCTCGGCCACCATAATAGGCTCGCTGGTGATGCTCATTGGCGAAAAACGCAACGACATAGCCACCCTCTACTCCATTGGCGCTCGGCGCACGTTTGTGGCTCAGATATTTAGACTCGTGGGAGGACTTATTGGAGGCCGAGGTGTTGTGGGCGGTATGGCTCTCGGCGTGGCCATTGCACTCGTGCAACAAATCTTTGGCCCAATAAAGATGCCGGGCAACACGTTCCTTGTGGAGAACTACCCTGTGGCTATTGAGCTGGGCGATATTGTGGGCATAGCTGTGGCGGTTATGGCTGTGTGCCTACTACTGACACAATTTACAATCAATCGAATGATTCCGAAAGCAACCAAACCCGATGAAGTACGCTTATAGATATATAATCCTTCTGGCCGTGGCAGCACTCGCACTTGCGGGTTGCTCGAAACACACAGTCATCCCCGACAAAGACTTGGAACGTATCACTCGCGAGATGTTCCTCACCAACGCTGTGGCCCAACAACAACACATCCACACCGATAGCCTCGACGTCTATACCCCTATTTTGGAACGCTATGGCTACACTCAGGAGGACTTTTTCAACACTCTGGCCAACTTCCAGAAACGCAAGAGCGCACGCCTGAGCGACATCATTGAGTCGTCCATCGCCTCACTCGAATCACTCTCCGAGGGTCTGGAACGCAAACTCCGCAATTTGGCCTACGTCGATTCGCTCGCCAAGGCCGAGTGCAGCAAAGAGGTATTGTGGGTGGAGAAGATTAAGGTGAATGGATTTAAGGATACAACCAAGTTGCACCTGACGTTCCCTATTATCGATAGGGGCGAGTATGTCGTAAGCTACAACTACCTAATCGACACACTCGACAAAAACCTGCGTCTGCAATCCAACCACGCCATCTACGACAACCAAGGCCGACGACTCCACCTGACACGCAACAATCTCCAACGCGAGGTGCGAAAGAGCTACACCTCAATCATAAAACCCAAGGCCGGGGCTGTGGAGTATCGCCTTACACTGGCCGACTACACTCGTCGTGAGGATGAGCCACACATCTCCTTCGACTCCATTAGGGTGGTCTATCTACCCCCCTCGGAGGTGGCTTTGGCTCGTATGGACTCGGTGTTGAGTTTCCGACCTATGCTCTACACCAACGACACCATTAGGGCCTATGGTTACCTCGACGCACGCATACCTATGCTCGCCCACGATACGGTGTGGATTGCTCTCGACTCCACAGAATTGGCCGAGGCCAAACAACTCCGCCACGAGGCCGACAGCCTCGACGGTAGGGCAGAAGAGATTGTAGGCGAAGTGGAGAAGTTGCTCAGTCGCAGCACGCGTTTGCAGACCAAGGCCCAAAAGGAGTGGTATCGCAACGACTCGCTGCGCCAAGTGGCCCACGCAAAAAACCTTGTGAAGGCCGAAGAGCTCCGCCGCGAGGCCGACAGCCTCGAAGGATGGAGTCGGAGCCTCACTGAGAACGCTTCGCTCCGTCGCCTAAGGGCCGACTCCATAGATATCGTCATCTTTGGCGCACCCACCCTCCCTGCAACCGAGCAAACAAACAACAAAGAGTAAACCACAATCAACAATAGGAGCTATTATGTACAAAAAAGAGGAGATTTACGACCCCGAAACTACCGCCCAGCTGATGGAACACTACTACGCTATCCTGAAACTTCTGGGCGAAGATACCTCGCGCGAAGGACTGCTGAAAACCCCCGAGAGGGTGGCTAAGTGTATGCAGTTCCTCACCAAAGGCTACTCCGAGGAGCCGGCCGAGATATTGCGTAGCGCCATCTTCAAGGAGGACTACAAACAGATGGTCATCGTGAAGGATATTGAACTCTACTCGCTCTGCGAACACCATATGCTACCCTTCTATGGCAAGGCACATATAGCCTATATTCCTAATGGTCAGATTGTTGGCCTGTCGAAAATACCTCGCTGCGTTGAGAGCTTCGCCCGCCGCTTGCAGGTGCAGGAGAGGCTTACAATGGAGATTCGCGACTGCATTCAGGAGACACTCAACCCTTTGGGTGTGGCTGTGGTTATTGAGGCTGCGCATATGTGTATGCAGATGAGGGGTGTGCAGAAACAAAACTCCATAACAACCACCTCGGCATTTAGTGGCGCTTTCCTCAACCACCACGAGACCCGACAGGAGTTTCTCGAACTGATTGGGGCTAAGTTGCACTAGCCCTCTGGGTGCGCCCTGTTGAGTGCTGATTGTACCAATTTTAACTCGGGTATCTTTTTTTAATACCCGCGTTTGAGTTGAAAGTTTTTGAATTTGGAAATTCCTATTACCCCCCCTACGAGTCAGGGAAGAGTGGCCAAAGAGAGGGAGAGGTCTGTTGCTCCAAAGGCCCTAAACTCCATGGAGGGGCTGTGTGAAAGCCCTTGATGTGAGTGGTAATGGTGGTCAGGGGGACAAAAAAATCAAAAAAAATGCATTTCAGTTTTGGAATTGCAAATTTATGATTATCTTTGCGTGCTTAAAAAGCAAAAAGGCCCAGATGGCGGAATCGGTAGACGCGTTGGTCTCAAACACCAATAGGTTAACCCCTGTGCCGGTTCGACCCCGGCTCTGGGTACTGAAAACCCTCGTAGAACAACTTCTACGAGGGTTTCTTCTTTTCAAAACCTCAAAAATGGTCACTTTTGGTCACCACTTTGAAAATCATCATTAATTTATTATCTTTGCAGATAACATTTTCACATAGAAACCAAATAGATAGGATATGGTAATCAATAGTTTTGTTATTGAAGGTGCAGTAGGCGCTGATCTATACGAAAAAATAACAGAAGCGTTCGAGCTTTGTGTTGAGTTTGATAAGTATTATGAAATCGGTAGAGTA
>JAGBVY010000083.1 GCA_017630115.1 Tidjanibacter sp.
CACCTTCTTGTTTGGCACAAAAATCCCTCCACAAATCGCACTCTATATTCTTGGGGTCTAACGTCTAACGACTGTGCCTTGTGGGTGCTTTTTACACCAAGCTTCGGCTCGCAAGTTCCTCATTTACGTTTAGTAAACTGCGGACTTGCTCCCTTGCTTGGCGCAAAAATCCCTCCACAAAACCCAGCCGACCTTCTTGGGTCAAACGTCTAAGGTCAAACGTCTAAGGTCAAACGTCTAAGGTCAAACGTCTAAGGTCAAACGTCTAAGGTCAAACGTCTACCGTCAACCGTCTACCGTCAACCGTCAACCGACCTAAATCAAAATAATTTTGAATTTTGAATTTTGAATTAGAACGGCATATCGTCAATGGGCATCGAGGAGTAGGCGGGCTCTTCAGTGGCCATAGGGGGAAGGTCGGCTGCGGGGGCTGCCACTGGCTCGGGAGCTTTGCGTGTGAGCTTCCAAGCGCGTGCCTCGGTGTACCAACGGCCATTGTACTCGCGGGATTCGATGTTAATAGATACCTCTACCTGCTCGCCGGGTTTGAGGGCAGCTGCCTCGGTGGCCTTGTCGCCCCAGAAACCAACGCACAATTTGCGATTCATCTCGTCGGGCATCTCGAAGATTACCTCCTGTTTTACCCATTCACCTCTTGCGCTCTGCCCCTTAACCACAGGCAGAACTTTGTAAACAAGTCCTCTAAATTCCATAGTGTTTTTTCTCTCTCTGTTAATTTTATTTGTTACGTTTGAAATAATTGCTGAAAAAGAGCAGCTGGTGCTGAATCGACCCCACCCAGTAGTGCCAGTTGTGTTGGCCTGGGCGGACATAGAAGTCGTGAGGTATGCCCTTTGCGACCATTTTGGTGTGGAGAGCGCAGTTTACCTCGTAGAAGAAATCCTCTGTGCCACAGTCTATTATGAGCGCTAGTGAGCCGTCGGTGGGGAGCAGGTGGAGCATATTAGTGACGGTGTACTCCTCCCAGTGGTGAGGGTTTTGCTCCTTTGTGCCAAGCCTTTTGTACATCTCCCAGTCGTTGGGGAAAGAACGTATGTCCACACCGCCCGAGGTGCTACCCGCAGCTCCAAAAGTATCTTGGTGGCGTAGGGCTAAGTAGAGTGCTCCGTGACCACCCATTGAAAGACCCGTTATGGCTCGTGAAGTGCGCTGAGGGGAGGTGTTGTAGTTGGCATCGACCCACGCTACAAGTTCCTCTGCCACAAATGTTTCGTAGCGATAGGAAGAATCAACCGGGCTATCCCAGTACCAACTATTATTACCATCGGGGCAGACGAAAATCAGGTTGTACTGGTCGGCATAAGGACCCACTTTGCCTCGGCTGTACCACGACTCGTTGTTGTCGCTATATCCGTGGAGCAGATAGACCACATTGTAACCCTCGGTCGAGGTGGTGTCGTAGCTGTCGGGGGTGATTATCGTTACTGCAACCTCTTTCTGCATCGATGGGCTTGGTACGCCCACAACTGCGTGGTTGTAGGCCTTGGCGCTGGTGGCTGCAAGAAAGAGCAAAAGTATTGCAAAAATTCTCTTCATTCTTCTCTTTTTTTTGTAGTGTTGTCGGCCGCTCAACGCTTAGGCGCAATCTCTTTGCGTATGAGGGCGTGTTTCTTCTCTGTTCCTGCGTTGTAGTCGCCAATAGTACCGTCGGCGTGTATTATACGGTGGCAGGGTATGGCAATGGCTATTGGGTTGGCACTCACGGCATTACCCACCGAACGAAAAGCCTTTGTAAAGCCCGTCGCGGCAGCTATGGAGGCATAACTCACCACCATTCCGTAGGGCACTTTCAGCAACTCGCGCCACACCTTACGCTCGAATGGAGTACCCTCCAAGTAGAGTGTCAGACTCTTGGGACCACGACCCTCAATCACCTTCAAAATGTCGCGGTGCGAAGGGGCGCTGCGTTGCTCTAAAATAGCTCCTCTCATCTCGGCACGCAACTCGTCGAGAGCCTCGTCGTGGTCGTCGGCAAATGCTACGCGGCAGACACCCTTGACGGTGGAGGCAACAAGCAACTCGCCGTGGGAGGAGGGGTAGAAATTGTACTCTACGCTCTTATCTTTCAGTCGCCCAAAGCCAAGTGGACGGATTGTAATCTCGGTCTGGCGTTTGGGCAGAGAGTTGCTGTATGCCCAGAGGTAGAGCGATGCAATCGACCCATAGGGGGCAAAGAGCTTGCGGTAACGTTCAAAGCGCTTGGGCGTTAGCCTCTTCTCTCCATAGAGGGTCGATATGGCTCTGCGTATGCCTAAGTCGCCCCACGAGAGTATGTTTTCCCTGCCGAGCGAACCGGCCATAAGCATCTCGGCACTCCACAAACCCACACCATCAAGACTCTGCAACCTTCGCAATAGGGCTTCATCGTCGAGCCTCTCCAACTCCTCGGTCTGAAACTCGCCTGCTGCAAAACGCTCGGCTGCCGAGACTATCCATCGGGCCTTACGCAGTGGGAGTCCCACCTGCCTCAAATCCTCCTCGGAGAGCGCCCCGATGGCCTCGGGGGTGAGGCTGCCTACCTTGGCTAATAGCTTGCCTAAGGTGCGCTCGGCCACCGAGGTGGCAATCTGCTGGCTCAGGATGTTCCTCACCAAACACTCAAATAGAGGCTCGCCCGTTGTGCGCTCCAAGTAGCCAAACGTATCTACCAAGCAGGCAAAACGGCTGTCGGCACTGCGTAGGTGCTCAACCTTGTCGAAGTAGGGGAATAGCGAGTTCATAGCGTAGGTGGTTTTGGGGTGGGTATATTCTTGACAAATATACGAAAAAGAGTTGGAATTTGTGCAAAACTTCGCCCGCTTTCGGGTGGGTAAAATGTTTTTTGCGAGGGCAATGTTAAGTTTAGGTAAATTAAATCTCGTTTGAGTTCCTTTTCTCAACTATAATAGCTACATTTGTGGATTGAAGTACGCGCGCGTGGGTTGTGTGCGTGCGTAGAGCCAATTTGGAAGAAACAAATAACTAACATTATACATTAACTCTAAAAATCAAAAAAGTTATGAAAATTTCGCACATCGAGCACTTGGGTATTGCAGTTAAAAGTCTTGAAGAGGCTATTCCTTACTATGAGCAGGTATTGGGTCTGAAATGCTACAACATTGAGGAGGTAGTAGATCAGAAAGTTAAAACCGCTTTCTTCAAAGTTGGTCAGACCAAGATTGAGCTTTTGGAGCCCACTTGCCCTGAGAGCACCATCGCTGGTTTTATTGAGAAACGTGGCGAGGGTATCCACCACATTGCCTACGCTGTTGAGGATGTAGCAGAGGCATTGGCAGAGGCCGAGGAGAAAGAGATTCGCCTTATCGACAAAGCTCCCCGCAAAGGCGCTGAGGGTCTGAACATCGCTTTCCTCCACCCCAAATCGACCAAAGGTGTGCTGACCGAGCTTTGCTGCGAGGGTTGCAAAGAGGAGTAATAACCCCCACCGACCTTAGGAAAAACTGGCAAAAGGAGCAAGAGGAGCAGAGGGTAATAAAGCTAATAGGGCTTATAAGGCCCATACTTCCTAACCTCCCTAACCTCTCAATGAATAAACAGTAAATAACAAATTAACTTTATACATTAACAAAAAACACTTAATAACAAAATTATGAGTGAAATTCAGAACAAAATCGAGCAGTTGATTCAGCTGCGCGAGGAGGCAAAAATGGGTGGCGGTCAGAAACGCATCGACGCTCAGCACGAGAAGGGTAAATATACCGCTCGCGAGAGGCTTGCAATGCTCTTGGACGAGGGTAGCTTCGAGGAGTTCGATATGTTCGTAACTCACCGTTGCGTAGATTTCGGTATGGAGAAGAGCCACGCACTTGGTGATGGCGTTGTTACCGGCTACGGTACGGTTGATGGCCGTTTGGTTTATGTATTTGCTCAGGACTTCACCGTTTCGGCAGGCTCGTTGTCGCTGACTATGGCAGAGAAGATTTGCAAAATTATGGATATGGCTATGCGTAATGGTGCTCCCGTTATTGGTCTGAACGACTCGGGTGGTGCTCGTATCCAAGAGGGTGTGAACGCTTTGGCAGGTTATGCTGAGATTTTCCAGCGCAACGTTATGTCGTCGGGCGTTATTCCTCAGATTTCGTTGATTCTTGGTCCTTGCGCCGGTGGTGCGGTTTATTCGCCTGCTCTGACCGACTTCGTTATTATGAAGAAGGATACCAGCTATATGTTCCTCACTGGTCCTAAGGTTGTTAAGACCGTTGTGGGCGAGGATGTTACTCAGGAGCAGCTTGGTGGTGCAAGCGTTCACGCAAGCAAGAGTGGTGTTACCCACTTCGCAGTTGATACCGAGGAGGAGGCTATCAACATCACCCGTCAGCTCATCAGCTACATCCCCCAGAACAATATGGAGGATACCCCCGTTGTTGCTTGCTCCGACCCCATCGAC
>JAGBVY010000084.1 GCA_017630115.1 Tidjanibacter sp.
AGCACCTCGGCCCACTTGTAACCATAGTAGCCAGCAGCGTAGCCGCCCGAGAAGATGTGGCTGAACGAGCAACCCATATGAGTACCCTCAACGGTGGGGAGCACCTGAGTGGAGCTCGACGCCTTGCGCTCGAAGGCAACAACGTCGTCGATAGGCTCAGTGATGGTGTGGTAGGCCATATCAATCATACCGAAGGATACCTGACGGATGTTGGCATAGGCAGCCAGGTATTTCTTCGAAGCGATAATCTTATCCCTCAACTCGGCGGGCATCTTCTCGCCAGTCTGGTAGTGTACGGCCACGATGTCGAGGAACTCAGGCTGGATGGCCCAGTTTTCGAGCACCTGACTGGGAAGTTCCACAAAGTCGCGATAGACGTTTGTACCGGTGAGCGACTCGTAGGTACCTTTGGCGAAGAGGCCGTGGAGGCAGTGACCAAACTCGTGGAGGAAGGTCTCAAACTCGTCGAAGGTCAGGAGCGAGGGAGCGCTCTCGGTGGGTTTGGTGAAGTTGCCGCAGAGCGAAATGAAGGGGCGAACCTCCTCGCCACCAAGAGTTTTCATCTCACGGAAAGCAGTCATCCAAGCACCGCCACGTTTGGTTGCGCGGGGGAAGAAGTCCATATAGAGCACACCGAGGAAGTCGCCATTTTCCTCCAACACATCGTAGGCCTTAACGTCGGGATGATAGACATCAATATCGCCGTTCTCAACAAAACGAATACCATAGAGCCTCTCAGCAAGAGTAAAAATACCCTTCTTGACATTCTCCAACTCGAAGTAGGGTTTCACATCCTCCTCGTTGTAGTCGAAGGTAGCCACTTTATATTTCTCGTTCCAATAGGCCCAATCCCAAGGCATAATCTCATACTTAGCGCCATTTTTGCGTGCGTAGCGAGCCACAGCCTCGTAGTCCTTCTTGGCATATTTGATTGTAGCTGCACGGAGCTCTTCGAGGAAGCCATTGACAGTGGCGGTATTCTCGGCCATACGCTCCTCCAACACGAAGTCGGCATAGCAGTCGTAGCCAAACAGTTGGGCGCTCTGCAAACGAAGCTCCGAGATGCGCTTAACGATGTCGAGGTTGTTCAACTCACCACCCACACAGCGCGAGTTGGATGCCCTCCACACCTGCTCTTTCAGCTCACGATTGGAGGAGTAGGTAAGGAAGGGGAACATACTTGCCTGTTGGAGAGTTACAGTCCAGCCCTCCTCGCCACGAGCCTTAGCCTCGACTGCCATAGCGTCGCGCACAAATGCGGGCAACTCAGCCACCTGAGCCTCGTCGGTGATATTGAGGCTGAAAGCGTTGGTAGCAGCCAAAACATTCTGCTCAAAGCGCAACGAAAGTTCCGACATCTCCTCCGAGATTTTCCTATACTGCTCCTTCTGCTCATCGGAGAGGTTTGCACCCGAGCGAACGAAACCTTTATAGGTGTTGTCGAGCAGTTTGGCCTCCTCCTCATTGAGCGTCAGGTTGGCGCGGTTGTCATAGACAGCCTTCACCCTCTGCCAGAGTGTGGGGTTGAGATTGACGTCGTTGGAGAAAGCAATCAGTTTGGGCTGCACTTCCAGTGCGAGAGCCTGCATCTGGTCGCTGGTCTCGTTGCCATTGAGCACAAAGAAGATGGTCGAAACGTGACCAAGCAACTCGCCGCTACGCTCCATAGCCAAGATTGTATTCTCAAAGGTGGGAGCTTCGGGGTTGTTGATGATAGCATCCATCTCGGCACGAGCCTCTGCCAAAGCATAGTCAAAGGCGGGCATATAGTGTTCGAGTTTGATTTTCGAGAACTCGGGAGTACCATAGGGAGTCTCGCCCTGATTGATAAGGGGGTTGTTGCTAATGGAGTTACCACAACCACACATCATAGCTGCTGCCATAATAAAAGTGAAGAATTTTGTTTTCATTTGCTCTATTTGTTATTTAAGTAAAATTAGTGATTTTCTCTTACTACAAGCGGGTAATCTTCTCACCCTCAATACGCACCACAAATGCTCCTGCGAAGTAGCGATTGGCATCCTTGCAGATTGTGTGCGCCTCCTCCGCTCCGGAGGCCGCTATCAGACAACGCCACTTACCCGAGGTGGTCTTCTGCTGTACAATGCGACCACGATAGGGGCCAAACTTACGGTCGTTGGGGTCGGACTCATTGGACAAAGTACAAATCTGCACAAAATAGCCACTCAACACCTTCTCGGACTTCTGCTCAGGTTTTGGCTCAGGTTTAGCCACGGGCTTTTCCGATGGTTTCTGCTCCACCTTAGGGGCGGTGGGCTGAGTCGATTGGGGCTGAGGCTCAACCGTAACTTCCTCTTTCTTTGCGGCAGGGGCGGATGCAGCTACATTTTTGGCAGTAGCAGCTGCGCTCTCGTCGGCCTTGGCATTACAAATCTCCCTATACTGACTAAATGCATCGAAGAGAGCTTTAACAACCTGTTGCTGACCCACCTCACTATGGAGGTAGTCGCGGTCTTTCTTGTTGGTCATAAAGCCCATCTCGGTCAGCACCGCAGGCATAGCCGTGCGCCACAAGACAAGGTAGGGGCCTTGACGCGCTCCCCTATCTATCACCTTGGTGGTCTTGGCATAGTTCTTCTGCACCAATTCGGCGAAGAGCATACTCTGCTCCGAGTAGGCATACTGCATCAGCGAAAAGATTATGAAGCTCTCGTCGCTACTGGGGTCGTAGCCCTCATATTTGGCCTCGTAGTCGCCCTCCATAACAATTACGGAGTTCTCCCTCTGGGCCACAGCCAAGTTCTTGGCCGACTTATCGTTACCCATAATATAGGTCGAAGAGCCGTTGGCCTCGGTATTGCCCACAGCGTCGGTGTGGATACTGATGAAGAGGTCGGCGCCGGCACGATTGGCAATATCGCCCCTCTCGTGCAGTTCAATGAAACGGTCATCCTTGCGGGTGTAGATAACCTCCACATCCGAATAGGCCTCGTCAATCATCTTACCCAAAGCCAAAGCCACATTCAAGTTCAAATCCTTTTCCAGATGCTTGCCCCACGAACAGCCGGGATCTTTGCCACCGTGACCTGCGTCGATAACCACCGTCGAGAGTCGTCGCTCGGCAGAGTCGATTTTTCCTTGCGCGCATACGAGCGCAGGGAGTAAAAGCGTTAAGATAAGCAGTAAAGAGGTTGAATGTTTCATTGTTTTTACTATTTTTGCTGAATGATTCGACCGCATAAGTGGCGTAAGAATCAGACATTTAGTGGTTTTTGCCGACTTTGTCGGCAAAGGTAATAATTTTTTGTGAGATTTTGGACTACAAACGCATAAAATTCATCGTTTTTTCGCTAGCCACACTGCTGTGGTCAGCTACGCTGGGGGCGCAAAACCTCTCCACCGAGGAGAAAATGTTGCATCCCACAGCCGACTCTCTACTCTCCCAAAGGCCCATTGAGCCAAACAGATTTGCTGCCCGTCAGTCGGCTTTTGCCACCCCCGACTCACTCGCCCAACGGGCCGACAATAGGGCCATCGACTCGCTCCTTGTCTTGCCCTCCGACACAGCCGGCCGACGAAAAGAGCGCAACTTCCTCGACGAGGTCATCAGCGGCAAAAACAAAGACTCGCTCTACTACGACGTCAGAGGCAAAATGGTACACATCTACGAACAGGGCGATGTGACCTACGGCAATATGAACATCAAAGCCGACTATATGCGCGTATCGATGGATAGCAAGGAGCTTCTTGCCTATGGCAAGGCCGACACCTCGGCCTATGGCCACACCCGCCCCGAATTTACCGAGTCGGGCTCTACTTACACAATGGATACCGTAACCTACAACATCGAATCGAAGAGGGCCAAAATCAAGGGCGTTGTAACCAAAGATGGCGAGGGCTACCTAACGGGCCGTGAGGTGAAGATGATGGACGACAAATCGTTCAACATCAGTGGCGGTGTCTATACCACCTGCGAGCACACCGACCACCCCCACTTCTACATCCAGATGACCAAGGCCAAGTTTATCCCTGGCAAGAAGATTGTCTCTGGCCCCCTCTATTTGGTCATTGCCGACGTGCCTCTGCCGTTGCTCATACCCGAGATTTTCTTCCCAATGAATATGGAGCGCAAGACGGGTTTCATTATGCCCAGCTATGGTGAGGAGAACAATCGAGGTTTCTTCTTGCGCGACGGTGGTTACTACTTCCACATCAACGACTATGTCGATTTCAAGATTACGGGTGGTATCTATACGCTCGGTTCGTGGGAGGTCAATGCAGCCTCCACCTACCGTGTGCGCTACAAATTCAACGGCTCAGTGGGTGTAAACTACGCCCAGACCGTAACGGGCGACAAAGGTTCGAGCGACTACTCCAATCAGGGTAGCTTCCGAGTTCAGTGGACCCACTCGCAGGATGCCAAGTACAACCCCAACTCCACCTTTTCGGCCAACGTAAACTTCTCCTCGCCCGGATTTAACAAAAACGCCTCAACCGACCTTACGACATACCTCTCGTCGCAGACCACCTCAACTATCAACTACTCCCACTCGTGGAAGGGACTACCTATGAACCTTTCGATTGGTCTGAACTACTCGCAGCAGCTCAATACGGGCGACGTGTCGATGGGTATGCCTAACATCAATTTCAGCGTCAATCGTTTCTACCCCTTCAAGCGCAAGGTTATGGTGGGTAAGGAGCGTTGGTATGAGAAGATTGCTATGACCTACAAGGCTCAGATGCAGAACACACTCAACACCAAGTTTGAGGATATGTTCAAAAAGGAGAGTCTGGACAAGATGAAAAATGGTGTGAAACACACCCTACCCATCAGCGCAACGTTCAATGTGGGAGGTTTTCTGAACGTTTCGCCCTCGATTAACTACAACGAGAGGTGGTACTTCCGCCGTGTGGACCAACGTTGGAGCGACAAGGAGAACGCCATTGTGGCCGACACCACGCGCGGTTTCTATCGTGTCTATGATTATAGCGCCTCCGTTTCGGCCAACACCACCCTCTATGGTATGTATCAGTTTAAGAATCCCAACAGCTACCTGAAAGCTGTGCGCCATACAATTAACCTCTCCGCCTCAGCCTCGTTAGCACCCGACTTTGGCAACCCCAAGTATGGCTACTGGAAGGAGGTGCAGGGCAACGCCGAGGGCACAAGAATGCAACGCTACTCGCCATTCTCGGGCGAGATGTATGGCGTACCGAGTAGCAGCCCCAATGCGAGTCTGTCGCTCGACATTTCGCAAACTCTCGAAGCCAAGGTAGCCAGCGACACCGACACGACGGGTATGAAGAAGGTGAAAATAATTGACGACTTCGCTTTCAATTTCAGCTACAACTTCTTGGCCGACTCAATGAAACTGAGCAACATACCTGTGCGTATCCGTTCGAGTATCATCCCCAACTTCGGCATCAACATATCGATGACTCTCGACCCCTATGAGGTGGATAAAACTACGGGCAAACGCTACGACAAACTCCTATTGAAGCGAGGCATACCCGGCCGTATCGCCTCAACGGGTTGGTCGTGTGGCTACACGTTCCGTTCGTCGGACCTCTATACGGAGGCCACCATA
>JAGBVY010000085.1 GCA_017630115.1 Tidjanibacter sp.
AATTTAGGGAGGTTAGGGAGTGGCCTATAAGCCCTATAAGCCCTATAAGCCCTATAAGCCCTATAAACCTTAAAGCCCTTAATGCTCTTAATGCCCTTAATGACTTAGGTCGTTAGACGTTAGACCTTAGACGTTAGACTAAAAAAGAGAGGGTAGATGCAGATTAACAACACCCTTTCCACCCCTCTGCGCTCGGTGGATGGTATAGCGTGTGCCACCTTCTACGCCCTCATAGTAGGCAACAATAATGTCGGCCCTATCGGCCAGAAAATCGTTGCGTAAAGCATAGCAACCGTGGTGGTAGCCTCGACTGACATAGACTACCTCGTCGGCACGAGCCACAATACTCTCATACAAAGCACGATAGCACACCCCAAAGGAACGCTCAAAATTGGGATAGGGGATGGCCAAAACGAGCCTCACATCGCCACCAATACGCCCCTCTTGGCGCAGTCGCAACACCTCGTCGGCAGCCCACAAATCCACCCCGGGAGCCATACCGCTCATAAAGGTGTGAGCCCCCTGGCCAGCCAAACGTTCCACCTCGACAGCCAGAGCTGACCGCAAGGTGAGTTCGACCTTTTCGGGGTTGGTTTTCCACCCTGAGATTTTGTCGGGACGGTGGCCCGTAAAGCTCACTACCATCAGACGATTTTTTCTATATCCTCCACAGCAGTTCGTTTCTCCAAGTCGCTACCCGAAGGACGCTGGAAGATGCGTATGTCAAACAATGGGGCTATGGCCATAATATGCTCAAACAAAGAGGCTTGTATGCGTTCATACTCGACCCAAACCGTTGTGGCAGTAAAGGCATATATCTGCAATGGTACGCCGAGGTCGCTCGATTGGAGGTGGCGCACCATATGGAGCATCTTAGTGTTGAGCCAAGGCTGTGACTCCATATATCGCTCTATATAGACCCTGAGGAGTTCGAGGTTGGAAATCTGAGTGCGGGGCTCGGGGAGCGAGGCTATGTAGTCGCTCATAAGTTCTATTTTGGCAATGCGCCCCAAGAGCTCCTCGGAGCAGAATTTGACGGTGTTGATGTCTATATCCACCGAGCGGCAGATGCGTCGGCCACCCGAGGAGAACATACCCTCCCAGTTTTTGAACGTACCCGTAGTGAGGGTATAGGGGCTGACGTTGGAGATTGTATTGTCCCAGCCACGCACCTTTACCGTATTGAGGGTCATATCTATCACCGTACCGTCAATGCCGGCCGAGGGCATCTCAATCCAGTCGCCCACCTTGACCATCTTGTCGCTCGACAGGAGTATGCCCGAAACTAAATTGAGGATGGTATCCTTAAAGACAAAGCTCAATACGGCCAACGAAGCACCCAGACCGGTGAAGAGTTTTACGGGCGACTTGTCGATTACGATGCTGACGATGATGATTAGGGCCACCACCCAGAGGACAATCTGAATCACCTGCATAAAACCTTTCAGCGGAGCACCCGAGGTCTTACGTTTGAGGTAGATGAGCGAAAAGACTGTCCGTACGACAGAATTGATGGCGCTTGTAAACATCCACACCAACATCACATCCAAGCCTTTGCGCACAACAATGCCGAGTGTGGTGGCAGGGTCGAATGCCAGAGGCAACATCATATAAAATATGATGACCGAGATTGTCAGAGCAATCTTCTCTAAGTTGGGTATGTCGAGCACCACCTCCAAGGGGGTGTCGATGTAGTCTTGAATTTTGTTGGCCCTCAGCAGCACAAACCTCAGCAAGCGCCATATAGCCACACACACAGCCACAACAACTATGGCCGCAAAGAGCGACTTATAGCCTCCTTCGCCCGAGTTGATGCCGAGCCAGTCGAGGAGTATATTCATCCATCTGAGCAGAAAACTCTTGTCGCCTGCAAGTTCTACATTCATTTCCATACGATTATCTCTCTACTAATTATTACGTTTGAGCAGTTGTCTGAGGCTCTCCCAAAGCACAATGCCACCCTCGGTACGCACCTCTGGCTGCTTGGCCTGAATCTCCTCCGAGATGAGCAGCAGCTTGTCGCCACGATGGAGGGTTGTGGCTCCATTGGGCACGATGTATTGGTCGCCACGACGTATCATCATCACAAGCGTACGCTCAGGCAGCTTCACATCCCTCAGCAAAGCTCCGTCGCGTGCGCCACCCTCTATAATATCCACCTCTGTAAGTGCCGCCTTCACCTCGTCGGGCAGGTCGATGTCGAATCCTTTTTCGGGGCTCTTGTCGGCCAAATCGAGAGCGCGGGCCATACTGCTCACCGTTGTGCCTTGAATAACCAGCGAGAAGATGGTGATGAAGAAGACAATGTTGAAGATGGTATTGTTGGGGTCGAGGCCTGCCAACTTAGGATAGGTAGCAAACAAAATTGGAGCCGCACCTCTCAGACCCACCCACGAGATGTAGTGGCGAGCCCTGACCGAGAGCCTCTTGCCAAATGGCAGCAGACAGAGCCACACCGCCATAGGACGCGAAACGACAATCACTATAATGCCCACAATCACACCCACAATGGCTACATCGACCAACTCGTGGGGATTGACCAGCAGACCCAACATAAGGAACATTACGATTTGCATCAGCCACGTCACTCCATCGAGGAAGGTGGCCAGAGTGCGCTTGTTGCTGAGTTTGCAGTTGCCCATAACCATACCGGCAATATAGACAGCCAAGTAGCCGTTGCCTCCGAGCAGGTCGGTAAAGGAGGAGGTGAAGAAGACGAGCGAGAGCAACAACACCGAGTAGAGCGACTTATTGCCCACATTGAGTCGGTTTATAGCCAATGCCGCACCCTTACCCGACAGGTAGCCCATCAGAGCACCCACACCCATCTGCTGCAAGAATGTCAGGGCCACCTCACCAAAGGTCTCGCCCGTGCCTTGATTGACCTGTATGAGCATAATGGTGAGGATGTAGGCCATAGGGTCGTTACTACCACTCTCCAACTCCAACAAGGGGCGCAGATTCTCTTTCAGTCCCACACGCTTGGAACGCAAGATGGCAAATACCGAAGCCGAGTCGGTGGAGGACATAACCGCCGCAATCAATAGCGCCATTGGCAACGACACCGCAAGGCCAAGCCAACCGCCCACAAAGTGGATGGCCAGACCAGTAATCAACGTCGTCAGCACCACTCCCAACGTGGCCAGCACAATGCCCTGTTTGAGCACCGGCCGCACATCCTCGAAGGAGGTATCCATACCACCCGAAAAGAGGATGATACTCAGCGCCAACATACCAACAAACTGCACCGCACCAAAGTTGTCGAACTCGATGCCCACACCGTCGGTACCAAAGGCCATACCAACCAACAAGAACAGAAGCAGCGTTGGAGCTCCAAATCGACTACTCACCTTGCCTGCCAAAATGCTGACAAACAAGATTATCGACCCTATAAGAAGTATGTTTCCAGATGTAATTACCATATTTTAGTTGTCAGTTATCAAATGAATTCAAAATTCAAAATTATTTTGGGGAGTTTAGGGATAAGCCCTATTTGCCCTATTTGCCCTATTTGCTGAGTTTACTGGGTTCTCTGAGTTCCCAGTCCTCC
>JAGBVY010000086.1 GCA_017630115.1 Tidjanibacter sp.
AACGCTGTGGCTGCACTTTGAGCCTTAGCCAACTCGGCTTGCGCCTGGCGGTAGTGACCCAAAGAGTAGAGTTCGGAGGCTCGTCCGAGGTAGTCGTTTGCATTATATACTTGCGCCCACACGTCTGTCGTCGAACCAATCATCAACGCCATACTCAGGGCCACAAAAACGATTTTTCGTTGTAACATATCTGTTTGAGTTATCAGTTATTTCTTTGTCTAACGTCTAATGTCTAACGTCTAACGACCTAAGTCGAAAGACGACTACTGCCGACCGACCTGAGTCATTAAGGGCCTTAGGGGCCTTAGGGGCTTTAACGACCTAAGTCGAAAACGCCTACCGACGACTGGTCTGAGCCACAACAGACCTCTCCCGGCCTTCGGCCACCCTCCCCTGACTCAGGGGAGGAGCGGTTGTGGGGCGAAACCCCGCGAGGGGGGTCAAGGGATTTTCGTGCCAATCCGAGCGAGCAAACCGCCACCCCAACTAATCCCAGCGCGGGGGTTTTGTCGAGGGATTTTTGTGCCAAGCTAAGGAGGGAGTCCGCAGCTTACTTAGGTAAGTGAGGAACTCACTCTCTGACGCTTGGTGCAAAAAGCACCGACAAGGCACCCTCGCTATGGGAGGGTTGCTTTGTGCACTATCACCCCACCCCTCAACGTCACCACGCCCACAGGCGCACGCAACAAAGCACGCAGAGCTACCGCATCCATATTGCAAAACTCCATAGCAGGGAAGAGTTTGTCGGCCTCGCGCAGTGGCGACGAGGTTACAAGCCACACCCTCTCCTCGTGGTCGATGAACTCCTGTATGAGCCCACGCAAGCGGGTGAGCTGTCGGAGGCTGAGTCTATCGAGTCTCTCAACACACACCAAGCGACAACGGGGCGCACTGAGCACCTGCAACGTCAAATCGTGGGGGCCAACATAGAGCGCAAAGTCGGTGGCCTTGACCCTAACTTTCTCCTCGGGGCTCTCCAACTTAACAAACTCCCACTGGCTCTCGTCCCACCACGTTGGGTCCTCTACGCCAAAGCGATGCTCCTCGCCAGTGGCCACATTGCGGCACACCACCGTGCTCTCTTCCTTAGCAGCGAGCATCTCCTTCTCGATGGCATCTACCATATTGACACCCACGCCAAAGGGAAACTTCTCCACCACGGGCAGAGCCACAAGGCTATAAATTGTAAATCCTATGGCGGCCACGCCCACCAGAGCGCACACCACCTCGCGCCATACTCCTCTGCGCCCCTTGGGGCTACAATAGAGCGCCACCGAAAGCAGCGTGAGGACCACATTCTTGCCAAAGCTGGCCCAGTTGCTCATTGGTAGCACATCGCCAAAGCAGCCACATTCGGCCACAGGATTGGCAATGGCACTCCATAGGGTCAGCAGCAGGTAGAAGATGTTGAACAGAAGCACCACCACAGCCGTCAGGCGTGGCAGCGCTCCCAGCAGCAGGGCACAGCCCATAAACATCTCTGCACCTATAAGCACCACCGCAGGCACACTCCCCAGGGCGGCCATCCAGTCGATACCCATAGCCGCATAGTACTCATCCATTTTGAGCACCATTCCATAGGGGTCTATCATCTTCACCGCCGCCGAGAACACAAACACAATTCCCACAACCCAACGGGCCACATCGGCAATATATTTCAGTTTACTATTCAAAACCACCTTTGATTAAAAGTTATCAGTTATCAGTTGTCAGTTGCGGTGGGGGTGTTAGAGCAGAGGCCTAACCCACTCGGCCACACGCTCAAATATAACCTCAGGTGAGGCCATAGCGCCCTCGGCGGTGGAGCAATCGACCACCTTCAAGTCGCCACCCTCGGCTGCGGCGGCCTCCAAATAGACCTCGCGCACCCTGCGCTGCAAGTCGAGCGACTTCTCGTGTATGTCCTGAGCGCCACCCAAATAGCTGCGGTCGTCGCCCTCACGCTGGGCCGTAAGCTTGGCCTCAGTAAATCCAAATGGGACATCCAAGAAGAGCGACAAAGTTGGTCGAGGTATGGCAAACTGCTCATACTCGGTCGAAAGAATCCACTCTCGAAGCTCCTTCCGGGCCTCGGCACTGACAACCTTAGCACACTGGTAGCCGATGTTGGAATAGACATACCTATCGACAATCACACACTTACCCTCGGCAAGCCACCCCCTAATCTGGGCGGCAGCGTCGGCCCTATCGCCCGCATAGAGCAGAGCAACAAGGTAGGGATTGACCTGCTCAACCGAACCAAACTCACCCCTGAGGAAACGTGCAATCATATCGCCATAGACGGGAGCATCGAACCTTGGGAAGTGGAGATACTCACACTCACGACCCGTGGCCTCGACCATCTGGCGAAGAAGTTTCACTTGGGTGGACTTACCGGCTCCATCCAAACCTTCAAGCACTATAAACATAATTATTTCAAATTAAAAATTGAAAATTGAAAATTTTGGAAACCACATTAACTCTGCGCCATTAAGGCGCACCATAATTATCCTTTTCCAACTTTCAATTATCAATTTATTTTAACATTCTAACAGCTTTTCGTACTCCTGCCACCAACGCATCCACCTCCTCGAAGGTGTTGTACAAAGCAAACGAGGCACGAGCCATACCCTGCACCCCATAGTGAGCCATAACAGGGTCGGCACAGTGAGCACCCGTACGGATAGCCACACCGCTACGGTCCAACACAGAGCCGAGGTCGAAGTTGTGCACACCCTCAACATTGAAGCTCACAATGCTACATTTATCGGCCGTAGTGCCATATATCCTTAGCCCCTCAATCTTGCTCAGCTCCTCGGTGGCGTAGTCCAAGAGAGCCTTCTCGTGGGCCAACACCTCGGCCCTATCCAGCTCACGGAGAAACCTTATTGCCTCAGCCAAGCCTATGGCGTCGATGTAGTTGGCCGTACCTGCCTCAAACTTCAAGGGCACGTCGGCATAGGTCGTATGGTCGAAAGTAACTTTCTTGACCATATCGCCACCGCCCAAAAATGGGGGCATAGCCTCCAAGAGGTGGCGTTTGCCATAGAGCACACCCACACCGTTGGGGCCATAGAGTTTGTGGCTCGAAAATGCGTAGAAGTCGCAATCCAACTCCCTAACATTCACCTCGCTATGGACAAATCCTTGGCAGCCGTCCACAACAACCACTGCGCCCACAGCGTGGGCCTTAGCTACCACCGCCGAGAGGTTGGGCATTGTGCCCAGCGTGTTGCTGGCCTGAGTTATGGCCACAACCTTAGTGCGCTCGTCGAGCAACTCATCGAGCAACTCCAATCTGAGAGCACCCTCGTCGTCGAAAGGCAGCACCCTCAGCGAGGCACCCTTACGCTGGCAGGCCATCTGCCAAGGGACAATGTTGGAGTGGTGTTCCATCTCGCTCACCACAACATTGTCGCCCTCGCCGAGAAACCTCTCCGAGAAGCTATAAGCCACCGTATTGATGGCAGCCGTAGCTCCTGCCGTAAAAATGACCTCGCCCGCATCGGGTGTACCCAGAGCCTCGGCCACAACCGCGCGTGCCTCCTCATAGAGCATAGTGCATCGCTCCGAGAGATAGTGTACACCTCGGTGGATGTTGGCATTCTCGCTGCGGTAGAGCTCCGCCACACGCTCAATAACTCGGCGTGGCTTCTGGGCCGTAGCACCATTGTCCAAATAGACCAATGGTTTGCCATAGACCCTCTGCTCCAATATGGGGAACTCGGCTCGTATCTTTTCTACTTCATACATATACTACTTTGTCTAACGTCTAACGTCTAATGTCCTAAGTCAATGACTACCGACAACCGACGACCGACCTAAGTCCTTAAAGGCTTTAAGGGCTTTAAGGGCCTTAGGGGCTTTAAGGGCCTATTCCTTAAACTCCTTAAACTCCTTAAACTCCCTAAACTCCCTAATAATTTTCAATTTCCTTACGCTCCACTACCGAGGCTAATTTCTGAGTTTCTCCTCAAACTCCGCCCTTAGAGCCTCGTCGTCAATATGGGCCACAATCTCGCCCACAAAACCGCTGAGCGAAAGGCGGCGTGCATCCTCCTCCGAGAGTCCTCGTTGGCGCATATAGTATATCTGCTCCTCGTTCATCTGACCCACCGTAGCACCGTGCGAACACTTCACATCGTCGGCGTAAATCTCCAACTGGGGCTGGGTCTGTATGCGAGCCTCGGGCGAGAGCAACAGGTTGCGACTCTGCTGGTAGGCCTCGGTCTTCTGTGCGTCGGGGGCCACATAGACCAATCCGTCGTAGAGGCCATAGCCACGCTCGGAGGCCACACCCCTAACCTGCTGGTTGCTACGGCAGTGGGGGGCATTGTGGCGCAGGGCCGTACGCACCCTGACGCTACCGCTCTCGCGGGCCATCATAACGCCATAGAGCTCCACCTCGGCCTCGGGGCCTTCGAGCAGAATGTTGTAGTCATACTCCAACTCCGCCTCCGACACCGCAGCAAAGACAATCTTAGCGTGGGCACCTGCCGCAAGAGTGACACACACCTTGTGCGTACCCTCGGAGCAGAGTTGGTAGAGTTCCAAACTCTGGCCGGCAGCCACCTCGTAGCTACCGCCGCAAGAGCCACACTCTTCTCTGAGTATTATTGTTCTATCGACTGACATAGGAATAATTTTCAATTCTCAATTTTCAATTTTCAACTACTCTTTATAGTCGCCGATGAGCCAGTCGTAGCCCTCTTTCTCCAATTTCAGAGCCAGCTCCTTGCCACCTGAGTAGATTATGCGACCCTTATAGAGAACGTGCACAAAGTCGGGCACGATGTAGTCCAAGAGGCGCTGATAGTGGGTAATCAGAACTGTGGCGTTGTTCTCCGAGCGCAGACGATTGACACCTGTGGCCACAATCCTCAGCGCGTCGATATCCAAACCGCTGTCGGTCTCGTCGAGCAGAGCCAACCTTGGCTCCAACATAGCCATCTGGAAAATCTCGTTTTTCTTCTTCTCGCCACCCGAGAAGCCTTCGTTCACTGCACGATTCATCAGCTTGCTATCGAGTTCCACTACGGCGGCCTTCTCCCTCATATATTTGAGCATCTGGCCCGCCGAGAGAGGCTCTAAGCCCTGAGCCTTGCGACGCTCGGCTACGGCAATCTTCATAAAGTTGGCCATACTCACGCCGGGAATCTCTACGGGATACTGGAATCCGAGGAACAAACCCTCACGAGCTCTCTCCTCAATACTCATTGACAAGAGATCCTTGCCGTCGTACTCAACCTCGCCCTCGGTAACCTCAAACTTCTCGTTGCCGGCCAACACCGAGGCGAAAGTACTCTTGCCCGAACCATTGGGACCCATAATGGCGTGCACCTCGCCCGCCTTGACCTCGAAGTCTATGCCACGAAGTATCTCCTTGCCATCTACCGATGCGTGTAAATTTTTTACTTTTAACATATCTTTTTTTAGTTTTCAGTTGTCAGTTTTTAGTTTTCAGTTTTTGCTGTTAGCTATTTAGGGTTGGGCCTATATGCCCTATAATACCTTAAAGCCCCTAATGCCTCAGGTCGGTGTTAGTATTTTCAGCCTTAGGTCGTTAGACGTTAGACCCACAGCCAAAGGCT
>JAGBVY010000087.1 GCA_017630115.1 Tidjanibacter sp.
ATTTAAGGAATTTAAGGAGCTTAGGGATAGGGCCTATAAGCCCTATAAGCCCTATAAGACCTATAAGACCTATAAGACCTATAAGACCTTAGGTCGTTAGACGTTTGACGTTAGACGTTAGACACACAGCCTTAGGCTGTGATTTGTGGAGGGATTTTCGTGCCAAACTAAGGAGCGAGTCCGCAGCTTACTGGGTCGGGAGAGGGAAGAGTGCGTTTTGTGGAGGGATTTTAGTGCCAAACAAAGGAGCGAGCCCGCAGCCTACTGGGTCGGGAGAGGGAAGAGTGCGATTTGTGAGGCGAGTTTCGTGCCAAACAAAGGAGCGAGTCCGCAGCCTACTTGGCGTAGGTGAGGAACTCGCTCTCTGACGTTTGGTGCGAAAATCGCCCACAAGGCGCACTCTTTACTCGGCGAAGGCGTGCTTGTAACCCTGCACCTCATCCCAATGACCACGAGTAAAATCGGGAATCAAGACAGGTGCATTGCCATTTTCGATAGAGATGCGGGTCAGCTCGGCCAAACAGCACCACTCAGCCAAGTCGTAAACATCCATATCCAGAGGCAGACCATTGCGCAAGCAGTAGATAAGCCTATAATCCATAATGAAGTCCATACCTCCGTGGCCTCCAACCTCCTTAGCTCTCTTTTCGAGATCGCGATGGATGGGATGCTTGTACTGCTCAATGAGGGCTGCGTGAACCTTTGCAGGGACAGCGCCGTGAGCACTCAGGTCTTCGTGGTCGGGCACAGCCTTCTTATCGACCTGTGTGGGACGCACACAAATCTGCTCAATAGGATACTTGCTTGCGTAACCATCAGTACCGGTGAGCGAATACATACGGCTGTAAGGACGGGGGGTCATAACGTTGTGTTGGATGTGGATAGTCTTGCCCTTGGCCGTCTGGATGAGGGTGAGGGTGTGGTCGCCATTCTGGAACTCAATATCTTTGTTCTCAACACCAAACTGCTCGGCCATCTTCTTGCCATTGAAGGGTTTGGTATCCATCGACACGAGGTGGGTCATCCTATCACCACGGTGGATGTTGAGCGCCTGAGTAACAGGACCTATGCCGTGAGTGGGATAGACGTCGCCACGATGCTCATTGTTGTAGTCCAAGCGCCAATTGTTGTAGTACTCGCCCCAGAACTCTTCGAGGTTGTGGATGTAGGAGCCTTCAACGTGGATAATCTCGCCAAAGAGGCCACTCTGAGCCATATTCAAGGCGGTCATCTCGAAAAAGTCATAGACACAGTTTTCGAGCTGCATACAGTGTTTGCGTGTGCGCTCAGAGGTGTTGATAAGAGCCCAAATTTCATCGAGAGTCATAGCTGCGGGCACCTCAATAGCAACGTGTTTGCCTTGCTCCATAGCATAGACGCCAATGTTGGCGTGATCTTTCCAGTCGGTCACGACATAGACGAGGTCGAGGTCGTCGCGCTCGCAGAGCTGCTTCCAAGCGTCCTCCGAGCCAGAGTAGGCGGCAGCCTCGGGCAAACCTGCTTTGCGAAGAATAGCTTGACCCTTCTCGACCCTCTCGGGTACGATGTCACAAAGTGCGGTAACCTCCACACCGGGGATATTGATAAGACGTACAACAGCATCGTCGCCACGCATACCAAGGCCAACAATACCAACGTGTACGGTTTCGAGTTTGGGGGCGGTAAGAGCCACAACGTGCTCCTGACCCGCAGGGCGCTCGGGGGTTGGAATCTGAATAGCCAACTTCGTCTCTTGCGACGAACAACCAACGAGGCACATCATTGCGAGGCCAACAAATAGGGTAGAAAGTTTGTTAATCATTGTGTAGTATTTTTTGTAATTTTGGTTTGCAACGTAAAAAACGAAACATATCGAAACAAAGGTATGTAAAATAATTGAGGGAAAAAAATTTACTACAACAAAGGGGTAAATATCTTTATTTCAACCGCAAAAAGTGGTGAATTAGCAAAATAAGACACTTCTTATTAAATAGTAGTCAGTAGTCAGTAAACAGAGGGCGGTGGCGTCTTTCGATTTAGGTTTTGTTAGACGTTTTTGAAGCACCACCATCACAAAACAGGATTCCTACTGCGAGAGCGATTTGTTGTAGTATTTTCAACAAAAAAATACTATCTTTGCGATATAGATAACAACCAAAACAACTATCATAATGAAAACTTTTACAAAAATAATCTGTGCTATGTCGCTGTTGTGGGCAGCCGTAGCCTGCGACAAACCCGAACCAGAACCCATTGTACCCGAGGTAAAACTCACCTCTCTGGGTGTGAGGGCTCAGACCACCGAGGCCACCTTGGCGGCCGTTGTAGCCAATGCCGACCAAGTAGCCTACATCTGGGCCCCAACAGCCTCCATTGAGCACGCTTGGAGCGCCGAGGATATCTTCGCTGAGGGAATGGCCGTCACCAACTTCAACAGCAATGAGTCCTACAACAAAAATGTAGATATCACTGCCACCCTGCTCGACCTCACCCCAGGCACAGCCTACACCGTAGGCGTAGCGGCTAAAAACTCCAAGGGCAGTACTGCTCTTACCCAAGAGTTCACTACCCTCCCGATCGAAGAGCCAGAGCCAGAGCCAGAGCCAGACCCCGAGCCAACAATCCCAGCGGTGGTGATGAGCGAGATTGACCCATTCGACGTTCAGGGCACTACCGTTGAGTTTAGCCTAACTGTCAGCAATATGGACCTCTTTGGTTTCAAGGTTGTACCCACAGCCGAACTTACCGAAATGAGCGACGAGTATATTATCGAAAACAGTGACGACTACTATTGGGAAGACGGCAACACATCGTGGGAAGCTCCTATGACCTTTGCATTCCACAGCGACGTGATGCCCCTGACGGAGTACACCGTTGTGGCTGTGGCAGCCAACAGCATCTCGTCGGAGCGTCGCGAGGCTACCTTCACCACCCCCAACGAAGAGCTTATGGTTGAGAAAATGTCGCTCTCGGCAACCAGAGCACAGCTTACCAGCAATGGCAATGACCACTACATCGTTTTCAGCAACGCACTCAACGAACTCGGCCTCCACCTTGTCAGCGAAGGCTTCGGTGGTCGCTACGAGCCTTCGTCTGAGAGCCACTACTTCGTGGCCGAAGGTTCCTACTTCAAGAGTACCAGCGCCAATGGCACAGTAACCACTTGGGATGAACTCGACGCCACATTTGGCTGTCTGGACACCTACGAAAACATCATCACAGGTAAGTGGGAGTGCTACGGCTCGTTCTTCTTCCTGCCCAACTTAGCACTCGAAATGGAGATTCCAAGCGGCATCGTAATTGAAGGTGCAGAGCGTGACACGCCCACCGAGCTCCCACTAAACATCACCTCAGCCGAGGCTAAGCTCAACGGCAACTTCTGGTACTTGACCCTCACACAGGACAAGGACAACACCGTAACCCTCGCCATTGACCTTATGAGAGATTTGGACCATATCCCCTCGGGCACTTACAAGGTGGTAGCCGGTAGCGACCCCACCGTTCCCCACATCAACACTTCTAAGTCGTCGGCCATCCTCAACAATGTAGCCACATCGCTATCGGGCTACGCCGAGGGCTACGTTAGCGAAGTGACGGTTGAGTATGACTCCACAACGGGCGAGAGCTATTTCTCGGGCAAGGCATACATCAAATCACGCTATGCTGTGGCAACAATAGCCAAGTGTGGCCCCTTCAAACTCTACGAAACAGAGGCTGAGGTGTGCGAAACCGTAGATGAGGGCAGAAACCTTATGATATGGGCCCTTTGGAACGAAGCCGCTAGATGCTGGCAGCTCGAATGGGCTGGCGATAACTTCTACGGTTATCTCTACTTTATGACCGGCGCAAGCGACTCGGAGCAGTTGCCCGAAGGTCGCTACTACCTAATGAGTAGCAAACCCGGCAACAGCAATCTCTGGATTGACTGCAAGCGTAGCTACGCACAGAAACTGCGTACACAAGAGCAACTCTCGCTTATTGCCGACAAAGGATACTACATTGACGTGACTACTTCTACCAACTCCGATGGCGAGATAGTCCACGACATCGTAGGCTCATTTGCCACCACCAATGGTGCGTATATCATCAACTTCAACTACGACGGCGAGCAACGAGGCTCAATCTACTAATACGATATTAAAGCAAAACTTACCCCCAAAAAACTCGGGCATCCGCTTGGATGCCCGAGTTTTTTTGAAGGTCAGCAATCCCTTATAACATTCAGCCCCTTGGTTGCTCTATATCTTTCCAAACAAAACACGCATTATCCTCATTTATGGGCGCGCCAATGGCAAAACAGCAGCAACCATAGGATACTAAACAATAAGGCCGTCTAACGAGCTGTTAGACGGCCTTATTTGGAGATTGGGTGTTCCACTCTCTATCTCTCAAATCAGATTCGAGGTGGAACCTACCCGACGTTTACCTACTGCAACGAGCTATCAACAGGAATGGTAATAATCTTGTTGTCGAAATACCTTTCCTTGTACCACTCATAACCAGGTTTTGCACCATTTTCATCATAATACCTCTGCCAATAATTGCAGTGAGGTTGGTGAGGAAAAAATATATGATCTGCATCAACCATCACTGTACTAAGAGTCTGCCAATATGTGCCACCGTCGCTACTTGCTTTGTAGTACACCGATTGATCGTCAATCTCAGATACTGTCCAACGGGGCATAAAGAGGAAGTAGTTATTGTCGTCCAGAACATCAGCATCGCCGAATGCATTATCTGCCAGCACGTCGGGACGCTTCTCGCTGTTGTAGAAGACGATTGCGTTGAGTTTGTAGCAGTGATCCACCACATTTTTACCAATCTTGTTGATGCTACTAGGCAAGTGCAGCTGCTCCATACGCACGGCAGAGAACATATAGGGAAGAATGGTTGTAACGTAGTTGTCGCCAAGGTAGATCTGAGTAGTCAAATCGTTGTTGTCGTAGTATTTGTTCGAGAAGACACCCTCGTCCCACTCATCGCAGTTGGTGGCATACTCCTCGTCCATCACCAGGTCGCGATGGAGGCTAATGAATGCCAGAGGCGATTGGTAGAATGGACCGCGGTCATCGCCACCCTTCTGGAAGCCGATGGTCAGAGGAGTTGTGCTCGGCTCGAATGTCAGGCTCGAAAGCTCGCTACAATCGTAGAATGCATAGCCAGCGATATTGGTGACGTACTTAGAAATATAGAAATTCTTAATTTTCAGGCCTGCGAACATATACTCCGAGATGGTATTTACCTCGGGCGAGAGAGAAATATTCACAGTCTCCACACTCTGTTTGCTGGCAAAGAAACCGTGACCTTTTTCCGCAGGAGTGAAGGTCTCACCGCTGACCTTAACGTAATTGATTTCACGACCAAGATAAATCGTCTTCAAAGGCGAATCGTAGAATGGACCATAGAATGACGACAGCAGGTCGGTATCGGCCTGATTACATACGGTAAGTGGTGTAGAACTTCGTTCGATAGTGAGCTCTTCCAACTTTTCGCAATCTGCAAATGCGTTCTCACCAATCTCAGTTACGCTTGCGGGAATAGTAATCGAGGTGATAGGCAGAGTAGCAAACATACACTTAGGAATCCTGGTCACCTGGCTACCAAGCGAAATGGTGGCATTCTGGCTACCGTGCTCGGTCGAGAAGATACCCTCGTCGGACGCATCGCACGCACTATTATAGGCATCGGTGTAGGCAATGCCACGATTTACGACGATATTGGTCAGAGGCGACTGCCAGAAGGGACCGCACTCGTCGGTGCCGGGCTGGAAGCCTATGGTCAGATCTTTGCCTTCGTTTGCTTCGAAGGTCAGGTTGGTGAGTTTGTCGCAGTTGAGGAACGCATTGTCGTCGATGAACGACATAGCTGCAGGGATGGTAAGCTCGGTAAAGTCGGCACCCATCAGAGCATTCTTGCCAATGGTCTCCACCTGCATGAAGTCCAGAGCAGTGATGGCCGAATTTGCGAACATAAAGGGCGACAGAGCCTTAACCTGTTGGCCCAGAGTTACGCTTGCAAGGGTGCTCTTGCCACCAAACACGCCCTCGGTCGCATCGTCAGGGGTTGCGCCATCGAAGTCGTAGTCGAGCTCACGATTGAGGTTAATGGTGGTCAGAGGACAATCATAGAAAGGACCATCGTCGTCGATAGCACCTTCATAGAAACCGATTTTGAGTGCTTCGCCCTTGTCGTTGGGGTTGAAGGTGAGTTCTTTGAGTTCAGTACAGTCCACGAAAACACAATTATCAATACTCTTCACAAATCCGGGAATGGTCAGCGAAGTCAGCGCAAGACCTGCCAATGCCCTGGTCTGGATTGTCTCCACCTTGTTCAAATCGAGCGATGTAAGACCGCTATTTGCAAACATAAAGGGCGAGAGGGTCTTAACCTGATCGCCAAGGGTTACATTAGCAAGATCTTTCTTAGCACCAAACAGACCCGATGCAGGCTGACCTGGGATGGAGTATTTCAGCTCGCGATTGAGGTTAAGAGTAGTGAGAGGAGAGTCGAAGAATGGACTATAACCTCCTCTGGAACTGATAGCGAGTGCTTTGCCGTCGGTGCTTGGCTCAAAAGTAATAGTTACCAACTTATTGCAGCCTGCAAACACACTATCACCAATGGTATTCACACCACCGGGGATGGTCAGCGAAGTCAGCGCCAGACCAGACAATGCCCTATCCTTGATGGTCTCCACCTTATTCAGGTTGATGGTGGTAAGACCACTGCCCGCAAACATATAGGGCGACAGAGTCTTAACCTGCTCGCCAATGGTGAGGTTTACCAGATCTTTCTTGCCACCAAACAGACCCGATGCAGTCTGACCTGCGGTGGGGTATTTCATCTCACGGTAGAGATTAACAGTGGTGAGAGGAGAGTCGTAGAAAGGACTAAAACCACCATTTGTACCGATGGTGAGTTCTTTGCCGTCGCTGCTTTGCTCAAAAGTAATAGTAGCCAACTTCTCGCACTCTTCAAACACACTATTGCCAATGGTCATCACGTTTCCGGGGATAACGAGTTCTTCGATAGAAGATCCTGCGAACATAAAGTCCGAGAGAGTCTTCACCTGCTCACCCAGAGTAATGCTTGCAAGAGTGGGCATACCACCAAACAGACCCTCGCTGTTGGTATCAACACCAGTTTGAGTTTGCACAATCTCGCGATTGAGCACCAAAGTGGTGAGCGCATTGTTGTCTTGGAAGAGGTTTTCAGCCTCGCCGTCGGTATCGTAACCCATAGTCAGAGGAGTGCCGGTAGCACTTGGCTCGAAGGTTACTTCGGCAAGGCTGGTACACTGGTAGAACACATTGTTGCCAATAGTATTCACCGAGCCGGGAA
>JAGBVY010000088.1 GCA_017630115.1 Tidjanibacter sp.
GATATTATTTTGTATCAAGAGTATCCATTCATAAATAAATGGAAGCAAAAATTGATTGAATTACAAGAACTACTATAATGATTGACGACTTTACCCGAGAGTGGTTGTGTGGGATAGATAAAGAAAAGTGAGGCATCACCATTAAATTGTATATGGTATGAAGAATATTGTAAATCTTATAAATGATTACAGCAACAACCTATTTCACTTTACGAGATTAGATTCTGCTGTGGGGGCACTATGCTGAGAGTGGCAATGGTGTATGTATTGTTTTTGACAAAGAAAAGTTAGAACAGCGTTTGAAGTCTACTTTTCATAGTTGCCGGGAATGTTCAAAGATTATTTATGAACCAGGTATAACAAGCGCAGCTATTATGCAGAAGTCTGATGCGAAGAAGAAATCTGTAAAAGATTTATGGATTAAAAGAAATATGATATTTTTCACCAAGTCGATAGATTGGCAATATGAACAAGAATATCGATTTCTTGTCAAAAGCAGAAAGGACGGCGAAGATAATCTTTCTATTGATGGTTGTGTAAAGGCTGTTATTATCTGTTCTCCAAAATTCAAAGGAGAGAAGGTAAAAAACTCTACATCCTATCAAGTGCTAAAAAATCAGCCACCCATACTCTGTTATCAACAGGCGTTGGGAAGCAAGCAGTTGATTTGCTATGAGGATGAGAGTAATGGTGGATTTCGTGTGGATGATGTTTGGGGAATAGATATTTAGCAATAACCTTTTAGGTTACATTGATACAAAAGGGGAGGCTCACAACCTCCCTTTTGTGTGGTGGGTATTAAAAAAGATACCCACCACATCACATAGGGTGAATAGTAGACGGTAGGCGGTAGGCGCTTGACGACCATTGGCAAGCATTTTGCATCTACTTGGGCGATAACCATTAAATCAAAATGCTTATGAAAAAACAATCTACACTCTTTTTGTCATTATTGGCGGTGGCACTTGTGGCAGCCCCTCTGGGTGCAGTGGCCCAACGTCATCATCATCACCACAACCGTAGCGCCAACTCACCCCTCAAAGCGCTCAACCAAGCAACCGACGTCAATCAATACGGTCAGACCGTTGGGGTCATCCCCCTTAGTGCCGAGTCGCAAGATGGTTTTCTGGTCTTTCAGAACAAGCAGGCCGACTATCGCATCTGGTTTGACATACGCGTGCAGACCGACGGAGCGGTATTCTGGGGTGCAACCGAAGGCGCAGACAAGATTGGCAACGGTGTGAGCATACGACGTGCGAGATTTGCAGTCAAGGGTCAGTTTCGCAAGGATTGGTATGGCGAACTGGATATGGACCTTGCCGACGGTGTGGTGGAGCTCAAAGATGCCTATATGCGATTTGACGGTATTGAGAATATGCAGCTCCAAGTGGGTAACTTCAAGGAGAACTTCTCCATATCGCGCAACACCACAAGTCGCTACCTCCAATTCATCGAGCGCCCTATGGCCGTAGCCTTTGCTCCCTCGCGCCACATAGGTCTGCAAGCCAAATATGAATTGCCTGTAATCTGGGCCGCCCTCGGTGCCTTCTTCCAACCCGTAGATGGCGCTGAGACACGCACCAACGTAGAGGACAACAACAAAGACTTCGGCAACAGCACCGGATACTCCTTCACAGGTAAAGTGGTACTCCGCCCTCTATTTGAACTCGAAGATGCCTCGCTCCACATAGGTTTTGCAGCCTCCTACCGCACACCCAAAGCCGACCTCTCGCCCAATCGCTACGGCAGTATTCGTATCTCCTCGCGCAACGCCACCATTGTCAATCGCAAGAAATATCTCGACACTGGCTACATCCCCGACGTGAACTTCGAGATGATGTACACAGCCGAACTTGCGGGCCACTACAAGGGTCTGCGTTGGGAGGCCGCCTACCTGAAAGACGACGTACACATCGACGAGCACGTTAGCGACAGCCCCACCAAGCACTTCTGGGGTGTCTATGCACAAGCTGGCGTACTACTCTTTGGTGGCGAGCAACACTACGATGCTGGTGGCGCAAAATACACGCGCATAACTCCCGGACGCAGTTGGGGCGACATTGAGCTATGTGCTCGCTACGACCGCCTCGACCTCGACAGCGCCAACATCTACGGCGGTGCTGCCAACGGCTGGACTGTGGGTGTAAACTACTGGGTAAACAGCAACATCAAGATGATGCTCAACTACCAATACGTCAAAAACAACCGCTACGCCAACGGCAATGGCAAGCTCAACATTGGCAAAGATGCCGCAGGTATGCCAACCACCAACCCTGCCGACGTTGTGGGCAACAAGAGTGGCGTAGGCTACAATATGATGGCTTGTAGGTTTGAGATTAACTTCTAAAAAAATATGCAACCCGCCTGTGGGTTGCATATTTTTTCATAGAACGTCTAAACGACCTAAGTCCTACTCTTCGGCCTCGGCAGCCTCTGCCTCGGGCTCCTCAATGGAGAAGTCGGTCATACCGGCCTTTACCATAAGGTTGAACCACTGGCACACCTTACGCATATCCGAAAGGTGGAAACGCTCCCTATCGTATGTGGGCAACACCTCGTCGAACAACGAGCGAATCTCCACCTCGGAGGCTTTGTGCGAAAGGGTCTGCTCGCCAGAGGTGTGTTTATAGAGGTTGGTCATCACCTCGCTAAGGCTTACGTCGGAGTCCTCGGTAAAGATGCTAATCTCAGCCAAGGAGCTTACCCTCGAATGAGTGCCCGAAAAGTTTTTGCGTTTGCCATCAATAAGGCTCTCGGCAATGACGCCATTGCGACTACCGGCAATGTAGTGATACAAACCGGGCTCGCCCGAAATTGCCAAAATGTCTCTCAGTTTCATAATCTACTCTCTAATTTGATATATTTAATAAATTGTTGTTTACAAAGTAAGTTACTTATCCTTGACCCTCTCAATGAAGTCCTTAGCCAAGTCAGAGATGTCGTCGTCCCTATCGGCCCAGCTACCTCCCGCCACAAGCGACTCGCGATGGCGCTCGATGGAGTAGGTTATTGGGAACTGGGGGCGTTTCATTGCCATATACCTATCTCTCTCCGAAGGATTGACTATCCACTCGCCCATAATCTCCTCGGCGGTAGGTTTCTTTTCTATGTACCAAACAAAGTTGGGCATAATCTGCGGTTGGTCGGCAGGAATCTTATCCATAGGATAGATTGAATATACAGGGTTGCCACGATACATAATACCATCTACGGTATTGTTCTCGATGAAGAATGTCATATCGGCAGCCTCAGCCACCAAATATCCCGTCAGGGCACCATCCGAGTCATCGACCATATAATAGTATGTTTGGGCATTACCCACAACGTTAGTAAGGTACATAACGCCATCTTGGTCGAACAACGACTCAATGGTTTTGCCCGCCACCTGATTGTAGCGAGTAGCGTCAATCTCCGAACTCATCAAAGGATTGCCCTCTGAGAACAAGACACGATAGGGTTTTTGGTTGCGCGTATAGACATCGGCTCTCTCGCTGGCAATCTGGTTTAACTCGTTCCACATAACACTATTCTTATGCAGCTGAGCCGTTGAGTCTGCCGAGAACATCAGCATAGAGTCGCAAATACCTTGGAAATCGGTCCTAAATACCTTCACATTCCTAAGTCCCAACATTATCCTATTGCGTCCATTACTATTATTGGGTGCTATGCTATCGGTTGCAAGCAAGTCAGGCGTAGTTGCAGCCAAGCTGTCGGTTGGGCTCATTGCAAGGCTATCACGCATAGGAAGAGCAAGCGAATCGGCCGAAGCCATAGCAGTGCTATCGACCTGAGGCTTTGTGAGAGCCAAGAGGGTGCTATCTACCCTACCCCAGAGCGCCCTGAGGCTATCCTCCTGAGGCTCGGCGGTGTGCTGTCTTTTCCAACCTTCAAGACTATCAATTAGTTGTTTGCGTTGCTCGGCAGCAGCCGTAGCAATACTATCGGCCACAAACTTATCTCTGGCGGCCTTAACGACAGCCATACTATCGGCTATGCGTTTGTCGATGATAGCTTGCGCCTTAGCAGCCAACTCCTCAGCAAGGGTGGCCGAGTCGGGACGAGTGAGGGTACAATATCCGAGCGAGTCAATCAGATAGACATACATCGAATCGGAGCGCATATAGACCGTATCGCCCGTACCGTTGCCATCGCTATCGGCAAATGACATATAGGCAGGCATCTGCGTCAGGAACGTATCGCCGGTGGAGTCGTCGTAATTGCCGTAGTGGCCAAAAATAACACTCTTATGCTCCTCGTCGCGTATTTGAGCATTGTGTTTGAGCTCAATGAATTGCACCAACTCGTGATAGTCCACCGTATCGGCCCACATCTCCTGATTCTCGCCCATAACATAGGCATTTGAGCGGAAGATGTAGCGTTGCTCTTTATTGTGATACTCGCCATTGTCGGAGGCCAAAATCTCTCCATCGTTTTTCCAAGTGACACTGCGGGTGAAATACTTAGCCACCTCCATCTCTGAGTTGTAGTTCACCGAGTCGGACTTCATCTGGTAGGTCTCGTTCTTCATTTCCACCCTATCCACGCCAACAAGTTCGTCTAAGTCGGCATAGAAATATCCCTTCTCCGACTCCATCGTATTGGCGCCATTGGAGAAAGTTCCTCCGCCATAGAAGTGGCCAATGTTGTCGGCCGTATTGAACACAAGATTGTAGGTATAGAGCGTCGCATCCTTATTGAGCACCTTTACAAGTGGCGAAAAGACTCTTGCCTCGGCATTGTCACGGCTATATTCAGCCCTATCGCCGTAGATGTAGGTGTCGTCTTTCTTGATGATAACATTGCCAAAGCAACTCATCTCTCGTTCGCTATAACGCACCATACTATCGCACGTTATCACAGCGCCGTTGTGGTACAACACCACATCACCCGTTAGGGCGTAACCAGTGGTGTCGCCAACAGGCACAGGGCGTGTGCGACGCGACTTAATATCTACCGGAGTAAGCTCCTTGCCTTCGGCATTGCGTCTTTTTTCCTGAGCCTGCAATGTAGCCAAGCTTGCCCCCAAGGTGAGTGCAAGCGACAAGAGCAGAAGTATTTTGGATTGGGTTTTCAAGGCTACTTAATCCACTTTTTATTCTCAAACTCAGAGGTGTCCATAACAGGATCGATGCGGATATACATAGCATCAATTTTCTTATTGAGCCACTTCTCAAACTCCTCCTGCTGCTTGTTTTGCAGGGCAATCTGCTCAATCTGCAAGTAGTCGTTGGCAAGGCTTGCTGTGTGGGCGGGGATGATGTCGATGAGTTTGATGAGTTTTGTCAGCGTATTACCCCTCATATCAGCGCTCTGGAAGGGTGCCGACATATCGCCGGGTTTCAGACCACGCATATAGGAGTAGTCACGCCCCAAGTCCTCCTTATAGAAAGCCGTGCGCGAGTAGCTCGTATCGTTAGCTCCATAGACCTCCAACAATTCGTGATTGGTAACAAGACCACCATTTTGCTTGGAGTACTTATCGTCCGAATGATCCAAAGCGGCCTGCTCGAAAGTAATCCTCTGCTCGGAAATCTCGTTGCGGAGGCTATCGAGGAACTTCAAATCGTCGGCCAACTCGAAGTCGGTAAAGGTGGGACGCAACAAGATGTGGCGGCACTTATACTGCTCGCCCTTCTTGTCGATAAGTTGAATGATATGATAGCCATAGACAGTCTCTACCACACCCGAAATCTGGTTGGGTTGGAGCTTAGAGAGTGCGTCGGCAAATGGTTTTTCGAGCTGAGCCAACTCCATATAGTCCATCTCGCCACCCTGCAATGCGCTACCAGGGTCCATCGAATACATACGAGCCAACATATCGAACCTCGTACCGCCAATAACCCTCTCGCGCATCTCCAACAAGCGTTCGCGTGTGCGTTGCTTGGCCTGAGTGGTCGAAGAGGGAAACTTGGTGATTTGCGAATAGACATACTGTTCGGGAACTATGGGCAGCATATCCGAGCGCAACGAGTTGTAGAACCTCTCCACCTCACCGGGGGTGATTGTCACAGCATTCATAATTGAGCCTTGCATCATCTGAGCATACTGACCCTCCTCGGCCATACGGCGCATATCGGCCTTAATCTCAAAGACAGGCTTACCCTCGCGCTCCTCCAAAGCCGATATGGAGCCAGCGTCGGCAATCATAGCCTCCACCCTCTGGTCCACATTTTCCGACACACTCATTGTGTTAATCTCGATAGAGTCGATAAGGGCCTGATTGTAGAGCAGTTTTTGCATCAACAGGCTCTCCAAAGCCTCGCTCATAGCGTCGCGGTCGGAGGTATAGCCACGCTCCTTGCGCTGGGCCAAAATCTGCTTACTATAATCCACAACATCGGAGTAGAGAATGGCCGAATTACCAACCACCGCCACAACCTTATCGGCCACCATCATCTGGGCTTTCAGTGGCGACGCTGCCAAAAGTGACCAAAGTGCCACTAAAATCAATTTTCTCATTGTTCTATTTTTCACTGTTTTCAATTCGTATCACACCCTCCACAAGCGCAGCATTGTAGAGGCTATCGTTATATTGCCCCACAATTTCAACACGGCGACGATTGTAGAGTATCTTCCTGACCATATCGGCCACCCTCTCCAAAGGTGCATTTTCGCCCTTGCGTAGCACCTCGTCAATCTGGATGAAGTATTTGCTGTCGGCATCGGCCATCTGTCGCACTTCACCTCCGGAGAGAATGTAGTCGTAGTTCTTGTCACGCCTAACGGGCAGATAGGACAAAAACTCACTAAAATCCACCCAACTGTCAAACGTATGGAGTTCAAAATTATTCTTCTTGCACAAATCCAAAAAGTCTTGCTGTTTCTCGGCACCCTTCGAGCCCATTAGGTTGTAGAGTTTTACCGACTGGCGATAGTTGTCTGGAAGTCTTACGATGCGACCTTTGAGTATGGTGCGGTCCATAAGGAACTCGCCGCGGTGGCTATTGTAATAGGACAAAACCATACTATCCGTAATGAGCGTGTCGAGCTTACCTGCCAAGTAGCGCTGTTCGAGGCGTGAAGAGAGCAGCGAGGTGCGGTAATCCTCAACAAGCCTATCCACGTCGGCCAACTCAGCTGCCAACACACTAACGGCCTCCTGAATCTTAACCTCCCTACGAACCCACTGGTTGATATAATTTTCGGCCAAAGCAACACTATCCGCACCAGTCGCACCAGCAGTAACGCCATCCAATTCGGATAGCATCAGAGTAGCCTCGCCCACCCTTGCTATCTCCTTATCGTAGTGCAAGAGCTCGCAACCAACCATAAGGCCAGCAAGTGCGATAGTTGCTAATATAGAAGTCCAACTTTTCATTTTCAAATACAAATCGGGCGCAAATATAACTCTGTAGAGTTAAAAACGCAA
>JAGBVY010000089.1 GCA_017630115.1 Tidjanibacter sp.
GTTCTCCCAGCAACTAACCTCTCCGTCGCTTCGCGCCACCTCCCCTGACATAGGGGAGGAGTAGTTGTGGGGCGAACTATCGGTCGGGAGCAATACCCTCACAAAAGAGGACTTGTCCTCCCATCACAAAACGGAGCTTGCTCCGCTCTCCTGCCCTTTGGACATCCTCCCTTGACTCAGGTGAGGAGTGGTTGTGGGGCGAAAGACGCCCTTGTAACTCTTGTGCCCCCTGCTACCCCTGCCACAAAAAACTCGGGTATTAAAAAAGATACCCGAGTTTTATTTTTCCTTAGGACGGTTGACGGTTGTCGGTCGTCGGTTGACGGTTGTCGTCAGACAACCAACTCCGCACACGAGGTGGCGGTTTCGTGGAGGCGCAAGGAGTGAAGCCTCACACCCTCGGGTAGGGCCTCGCCAATGAGGGCCGCAAAGTGGCTCAGCAGATTCTCGCTTGTGGGCTGCCACTCGGTGGCGTGTATGCGCGTAAAGTGATTTTTCAGCGTGGCGATAAGCTGCTCTGTCTGAGGTGTATGGCGGATGATGAAGGAGTGGTCGAATTGGGCCACCACACTCCTCTCAACAGCCTGCTTAACCTCCTTGAAGTCCACAGCCATACCCATCTTAGGCCCTTCGGCGTGGGTGCTTTGGGCCTCCACAGTTACCTCCAAGAGATAGGAGTGGCCGTGAATCTGATTGCAAGGGCCGTCGTAGCCCACAAGGGCGTGGGCCATTTCGAGGCGAAACTCTTTGGTGAGTAGCATTTTGCTCATTGGTGCAGAAGAAAAAATATCGGGGCGGTACGCAACTCTTTGCACCCACCCCGACATATTATCATTCAAGACTATTTCAAGACGCCAAGCTCTTTGCCAATCTTGGTGAAGGCGGCAATACATTTGTCCAGATGTTCGCGGGTGTGACCTGCCGAAACCTGAACACGGATGCGGGCCTGACCTTTGGGAACTACGGGGTAGTAGAAACCAGTCACATAGATACCTTCTTCAAGCAGCTTGGCTGCCATAACCTGCGACAGGGGAGCGTCGTAGAGCATAACGGCGCAGATTGCACTCTGGGTGGGTTTGATGTCGAAACCTGCCTCCAACATCTTGGTGCGGAAGTACTCCACATTCTCTACGAGGCGGTCGTGAATCTCATTGCTCTCAGAGAGCATCTTGAATACCTCGATGCTTGCACCAACCACTGCGGGGGGTACGGAGTTGGAGAAGAGATAGGGACGCGAACGCTGACGCAACATCTCGATAATCTCCTTGCGACCAGTGGTGAAACCACCCACTGCGCCACCAAAGGCCTTGCCGAGGGTGCCGGTAATGATGTCTACCTCGCCACGGCAGTTGTAGAGTTCGGTTACACCCCTACCGGTTGCACCAACAACACCCGCCGAGTGGCACTCATCAACCATCACAAGAGCGTCGTATTTCTCTGCCAGAGCCAAAATCTCGTCCATCTTAGCCACGTTGCCGTCCATCGAGAACACGCCGTCGGTAACGATGATGCGGAAGCGCTGAGCCTGAGCGAGTTTCAGACAGTTCTCCAACTCGGCCATATCGGCATTGGCGTAGCGATAGCGCACAGCCTTGCAGAGCCTTACGCCGTCGATGATGGAGGCGTGGTTGAGCGAGTCGCTGATGATAGCGTCCTGCTCGGTGAAGAGAGGCTCAAAGACACCTCCGTTGGCGTCGAAGCAAGCAGCGTAGAGGATGGTGTCCTCGGTGCCGAAGTAGTCGGCAATAGCTTTTTCGAGCTCTTTGTGGATGTCTTGGCAGCCGCAGATAAACCTTACGGACGACATACCAAAGCCCCTGTTGTCGAGAGCCTTCTTGGCAGCCTCAATAAGGCGAGGATTGTCCGAAAGACCGAGGTAGTTGTTGGCACAGAAGTTGAGTACCTCTTTGCCACCCACCTCAATGGCGGCCTTTTGTGGCGACTCAATAATACGTTCTACTTTGTAGAGACCGGCCTCGCGAATGTCGGCAAGCTCTTTTTGGAGATGTTCTTTGATTTTACCGTACATAGTAATAGAGTTATTTTAGGTTAATTGTTATCCTCTAATTGAATTCTAATCATACAAAGGTACTATTTTATTTTTGAAACCCCACCTTTGTGGTTGGTTTTTTTGCTGCCCACAGCCCCACTTGCGAGCTAAATGCGGCCAAAATAGCTGATTGCTCAAAAAAAATTGTATCTTTGTGGCCCAAAGAACAATGTATTAAACAATCATAAATTAGGTTAGTAACTATGCAGACTATCGACACTTACAATTTTGAGGGCAAACGCGCCATCATCCGCGTTGATTTCAATGTGCCCCTGAGCAAAGAGTTCACCGTGACTGACGACACCCGCATCCGTGCCGCAATCCCCACCATCAAGAAAGTTTTGGCTGGCGGCGGTAGCGTTATCCTTATGTCGCACCTGGGTCGTCCTAAGAAAAACAACGACGAGAAATACTCCCTCTCGCACATCATCTCCGCTGTGGAGGCTCGCCTCGGCACAAAGGTGCTCTTCGCAGGCGATTGTATGGGCGAGAAAGCTGCCGAGATGGCTGCTGCACTCAAACCCGGCGAGGTGCTTCTCTTGGAGAACCTCCGCTTCTACGCCGAGGAGGAGGGTAAACCTCGCGGCTTGGCTGAGGATGCTACCGAGGAGGAGAAAAACGAGGCTAAGAAGGCTGTTAAAGAGAGCCAGAAAGAGTTTGTTAAGAGGCTCGCTTCCTATGCCGACTGCTATATCAACGACGCCTTCGGTACTGCTCACCGCGCCCACGCTTCCACCGCACTTATCGCCGACTACTTCCCCAACGACAAGATGTTTGGCTACGTTATGGAGGGTGAGTTGAAAGCTATTGAGAGCGTTATGGAGAACCCCGCAAGGCCCTTTGTGGCTATCGTTGGTGGCTCGAAAGTTTCGACCAAAATCTCTATCATTGAGACCCTTATGGAGAAATGCGACAAAATCATCGTTGGTGGTGGTATGACCTACACCTTCTCGGCTGCTCTTGGCGGCAAGGTGGGTAAGTCTATCTGCGAGCCCGATATGTTTGAGACCGCACTCGGCATCCTCAAAAAGGCCGAGGAGAAAGGTATCAAGTTTGTGATGTCGCCCGATGCCCTGACCTGCGACGACTTCTCCAACGAGGCCAACACTCAGGAGGCCTCTGTGAGGGATATCGACCCCGCTTGGGAGGGTGTGGACATCGGCTCGGAGGGTAAAAAACTCTTCCGCGATGAGATTTTGGAGTGCAAGACCATCCTCTGGAACGGCCCTGTGGGCGTGTTTGAGATTGAGAAGTTCTCCACCGGCTCGCGCGCTGTGGCTGAGGCTATTGCCGAGGCAACCCAGACCAAGGGTGCTTATTCGCTCATTGGTGGTGGCGACAGCGTAGCTTGTATCAACAAGTTTGGCTTGGCCGACAAGGTTAGCTATGTATCCACCGGTGGCGGTGCTTTGCTCGAGTTTATCGAGGGTAAGGAGTTGCCCGGTGTGGCTGCTATTAAAAAGTAACGCCCGCGCCTTTTTTTCGGCTGTGCCTTGTGGGTGCTTTTTGCACCAAGCTTCGGCTCGCAAGTTCCTCATTTACGTTTAGTAAACTGCGGA
>JAGBVY010000090.1 GCA_017630115.1 Tidjanibacter sp.
ACAAGCCGCCTTCGGCGGCGCAGTAATCCCAGCCCTACCAGACACAAAGGCCACCTCTTCGAGCTTGAAGAGGTGGCCTTTGGATACCATTAAAGAAATGAGCGTCGGGCTACCTACCCTTGTACATCTCCTCGTAGTAGCGCTCATAGTCGCCCGAGGTGATGTTGTCCATCCACTCCTGATTCTCCAAGTACCAGCGGACGGTCTTTTCGATGCCCTCCTCGAATTGGAGCGAGGGCTCCCAGCCAAGCTCTTTTTGGAGTTTGGTGGAGTCGATGGCATACCTTGCATCGTGGCCCAAGCGGTCGGTAACGTAGGTTATCAAGCCCAAAGAGTGGCCCTCAGGGTTGCCAAGGATGCGGTCCACGGTCTTAATCATAACCTTGATAAGGTCAATGTTTTTCCACTCATTGAATCCGCCAATGTTGTATGTTTCAGCCACCTTGCCCTCGTGGAAGATAAGGTCAATAGCGCGGGCGTGGTCCTCGACATAGAGCCAGTCCCTAACGTTCTCGCCCTTGCCATATACAGGCAGGGGTTTACCCTTGCGGATATTGTTGATAAACAGAGGTATCAGCTTCTCAGGGAATTGGTAGGGGCCGTAGTTATTCGAGCAGTTGGTAACAATCGTTGGCATACCGTAGGTGTCGTGGTAGGCCCTCACGAAGTGGTCGCTCGAAGCCTTTGCTGCCGAATAGGGCGAGTGGGGGTTATACTTGGTTGTCTCGTAGAAAAACTCGTCGCCATAGGCCTTATGACCCTCCGACGATGCAACGGTCTTAAAAGGAGGCTCTATGCCCTCGGGGTGGTTCATCTTCAAAGCGCCATAGACCTCGTCGGTGGAGATGTGGTAGAAGCGTTTGCCCTCGTAGCCCTCGGGGAGGCTCTCCCAGTAGAGTTTTGCCGCTTGGAGGAGGCTCAGCGTGCCCATAACGTTGGTGCGGGCAAAGGTGAAGGGGTCTTTGATGCTCCTATCGACGTGACTTTCGGCTGCAAGGTGGATTATGCCGTCCACTTTTTCGCGCTGCATCAGCTCATAGAACGCCTCAAAGTCGCAGATGTCCATCCTCACGAACTTGTAGTTGGGCTTCGACTCGACATCCTTAAGGTTGGCGAGATTGCCTGCGTAGGTCAGCAGGTCGAGGTTAATAATCTTATAGTCTGGATATTTGTTGACAAACAACCTGACAACGTGCGAGCCAATAAATCCCGCTCCGCCAGTGATAACTATATTACGTTTAGCCATAATGATTTATATTATTTATACAAATATCTAATGAGTTTTGCCACTCGGGAATCGCTATATTAAAGGTGCGAATAAATTTGCTCTTATCGAGCACAGCACTCTGCGGACGACGGGCTTTGGTGGGGTATTCGGCTGTGGTGCAAGGCTTTATGGCGCACCTTTCGTGCCCCGCCAAGCGAGCAATCTCCTTTGCAAATTGCCACCAACTACATTCACCCAAGTTGGTGTAGTGGTAGAGTCCCTCGCGGAAGTTTCGCTCGGAGATTATCCTCACCAGAGCCTCGGCCAAGTCGCCTGCATAGGTGGGCGTGCCGAGCTGGTCATCGACCACATGTATAGCCTCCTTCTCGGCCGTCAGTCGTAGCATTGTACGCACAAAATTCTTGCCGTACTCAGAATAAAGCCACGCTGTACGAACAATTATATAGTGGCAACCACTTGCCTCAACAGCCTCTTCGCCTGCAAGTTTGGTGCGCCCGTAGGCGTTTATGGGCTGGGGGTAACTCTCCTCGGTGAGCACACCACAGCAGCCGCCCATAAAGACATAATCGGTTGAGATGTGGATGAGTAGCGCATTGTTTGCCTTAGCTGCATCGGCCAAGTAGCTGGCGGCCGTGGCATTCAGCAGGAGTGCCTTCGCCTCCTCCTCCTCGGCACACTCCACATCGGTGTAGGCGGCGCAATTTATGATTATATCTATCCGGTTGTCAGCGATATATGTCGCAACAGCCTCACGGTTGGTAATGTCCAACTCGGCGACATCCGTGAAGATATACTTATCCTCGGAGCCCATCGCCACTCGCCTCAGCGAGCACCCAAGCTGTCCATTGCCACCAGTGACTAATACTCGCATAACTCTTTCAATGTGGGGCGGTTGCGGTCTTTCTCCGAGAGGATTATCTCACTCTCGGGTATGCCCCATTCGATGCCAATCTGTGGGTCGTTCCAGGCGATGCCGCCCTCAGCCTCGGGGTGGTAGAATTCGTCGCACTTATATTGGAACACTGTGTCGTCCTCCAAGACCACATAGCCGTGCGCAAAGCCCTTGGGGATAAACATTTGGCGGTGGTTTTCGCCACTCAATTCGGTGACTACATATCTGCCAAATGTGGGGCTCTCGGGCCTAATATCAACAGCCACATCGAGCACCCTGCCACTTACCACACGCACTAATTTGGCCTGTGCATAGGGTTCCCTCTGGAAGTGAAGACCACGCAGTACACCCCTCTTCGAGCGACTCTCGTTGTCTTGCACAAAAGTTATCTCTATGCTCGTCTCGGCAAGGAAACGCTCGGCATTGAACGACTCGAAGAAATATCCCCTTGCGTCGCCAAACACTTGTGGCTCAATCATTAACAATCCCTCTATATCGTGCTTAACGATGCGCATTTCTTACCAGGTTAATCATATATTGGCCGTAGGCATTTTTCTTCATTGGTTCTGCAAGGCGCAACATATCCTCATCGGACAACCAACCTTTATTCCAAGCAATTTCCTCCAAGCATGATACCTGAACGCCTTGGCGAGTTTCAACGACCTCAACAAATCTCGATGCGTCAAAAAGGCTTTCTTGAGTTCCAGTATCAAGCCACGCAAAGCCACGACCCATAAGTTGAAGTTTCAATTCACCATCCTGGCGAAATTGCTCATTTACGGAGGTTATTTCTAACTCACCACGAGCCGAAGGTTTGATGTTCTTTGCAACCTCAACAACCTTGTTAGGATAGAAATATAGACCGACTACTGCAAAGTTGCTTTTGGGATTCTTGGGTTTCTCCTCTATACTCAAAACATTTCCTTCTTCATCAAACTCAGCCACACCAAAGCGCTCTGGATCGGGGACCCAATAACCAAATACTGTGGCTTTATTTAGTTTTTCTGCATTATTTACAGCCTCTTTGAGCATATCAGTAAAGCCTTGACCATAGAAAATATTATCTCCTAATACTAAGCAAGCACAGTCATTACCAATAAACTCTTCTCCGATTATAAATGCCTGCGCCAAACCATCGGGCGAAGGCTGCTCTGCATATTCGAAATGCACACCATAGTTTGAACCATCACCCAACAAGCGCTTAAAGCCGGGAAGGTCGTGAGGTGTCGAGATAATTAAAATGTCCCTAATACCCGCCAACATCAACGTGGATATTGGATAGTAAATCATTGGTTTATCGTAAATAGGAAGTAATTGCTTACTAACGCCCTTTGTGATAGGGTACAATCTAGTACCACTACCACCTGCTAATACTATGCCTTTCATAGAAGATAATTATTTTTATATCAGTGTGTTTCTCTTTTTAAAAGATAACCTAATGTTAGTTTTAGAAAATATAGAATACTACTACTTTGTGCAATATCACTGTATTTCCACCGATAGGAAAAAATATTTTTGATAAGTTTAATTCTATTATGCCATTTTCCTTTGCCACTACTAAATACCTTAGCATCCTCCATTAGGATATCTTTCAATACCTTATTAGTGTATGGTGTCTCACAAACAATTGATTTATTTTGTAATGTTATACCTAAATACTTAGTTATAATCTCATTTGAAACATCTACGAACCGGTTAAACTTAAATTTATTACATAATACATAGAACGAATCCCAATCAAAATTGTTCTGTTCTGCTTTCATAAAACACGCCCAATCACACATATGTCGTAGCGT
>JAGBVY010000006.1 GCA_017630115.1 Tidjanibacter sp.
GTAGCAAAAAACCTTTCGTATCGTTTTGATTTGCGTTTCGTTTTTTTAATGCCTATATTTGCAACATCTATTTGATACCTATTTTTATATTAACCAAAATTTTATCCAAATAACCACGATTATGGATGTCTATGGCTCGACCAAAGGTCGTCGTTCTATGATATTGCAGAAGCTCAAAAACAACTCATCGGTGTCGGTGTCGGATTTGAGTAGAGAGTTTGGTGTGTCGGAGGTGACTATTCGTAAGGATTTGAACATTCTCTACGAACGCAACCTCGTTATTCGCACCCACGGAGGCGCTATTCTTGGCTCCAATCCCGTATCCTCCTATGAGGATGTTCACATTAACTCCAAGCGACTGATTCACTACCGCGAAAAGAAGGCTATTGGTAAGGCTGCTGCTGCCATAATCAAGGAGGGTGACACCATTATGCTCGACTCAGGAACGACCACCATTGAGATTGCTCGCAACCTCCATAAGTTCCAGAGGCTCACTATAATAACCAATGCTATCAATGTGGCCGTAGAACTCTTGGCCTACAAGCGTTTCAATGTGATTATGCTCGGAGGCAACCTGCGCGAAACGAGTCAATCAACAGTGGGTCCTGTGTCGGAGTCGGTGCTAAAAATGTTCTACTGCGACAAGCTCTTTTTGGGTGTGGATAGTTTCAGTATTGAGAGCGGAATTTCTACCCCAAATGTGGAGGAGGCCAATATCAACCAAGTGATGATGTCGCGTGCCAAGGAGGTGATAGCTGTCTTCGATTCGAGCAAAATCAACAAGCGCGCGCTGGCTTTCATTGCGCCAGTCGAGAAGATAGACACTGTTGTTACCGACGACGGTATGTCGATGAAGTTGCGCTCGCAACTCAAATCGGCCAATGTCAATCTGGTGGTTGTGTCGCCAAATTAGTCGGGTAGGTGCTCTGCGAAAAAGGGCGTAATTTTAACCCCAAAATGTAAGTGTAAGATTGTCGCATCTTTTTTAGCGATACGAATCTCATCTTAAAGAGTGTTAGCTACATAGCCGACACTCTTTTTTTTGCTCCGAGGGCTGGTGCATCTGTCTATTTTGCCCTTATTTTTTACTCCACTTTTTTGCCATTTCGTTTTGCTCCATTTGGTCGGTTGCGGGTTACGCTATCCGGCCCTTGTGACGGCTCATAACTGTGGGGTGGTAACTCTTGTGGGTGGTTTGCTTGTTGGGTGGAAACGAAAAACAAAGGTTTCGTTTTGTTTTGATTGTTGTTGGTTTTTGTGGCTCTCGCGCGTATTTACTTGGGTGAGATAAGGGGCAAAAATGGCTGAAAAACGGTTGTTTTGGGTTACGAAACGAAACCTTACGAAATTATTTTTTACAGTCCAAAGTATGCGCCAATCGGCTGTAAATCAGATAGATATACTTGTGTGTGGTTTGGGTGTTGGTGTTGGGGTGCAAAAAAACATCCTTTCGAGTCATACGCTTTGTTACGAATTGTTATTTTTGCATTATCTGATATTGTGTTGAAACAGACCCATTTGGCTCAAAATGCCAACGATTAACGACAAAATTATTTGTAAAAACGAAATAAATTTAACTCAAATGATGCAATTGAACTATCACACTTACAGGGAGATATGCCAGCAGCCAGAGATGTGGCTCAAAGCATACAAAATGGTTTGTGACCGTAAGGCTGAAATTAAGGCGTTTGTTGAGCGCTACATCAGTGCTGGTTATAGCATTGTCTTGACCGGTGCAGGCACTTCGGCCTACATTGGCGATGCGCTCGAAAAAGCACTCTATAACACCTCGTTTGCGGGTTGTCGTAGTATCCCCACCACCGACATTATCACCTCGGCCGAGCTCTTCTTCAACAAAGAGAGCAAGGTTTTGTTGGTGTCGTTTGCTCGTTCGGGCAATAGCCCCGAGAGTGTGGGTACAATCAACCTTGTGAACAAAGTGGCTGGTGAGGTTGCCCACATCTTCATCACCTGCAACGAGCAGGGTGAGTTGGCCAAGATGGCGGCAGCTAGCCCCGAGAATACTCTCCTTATGCTCCTGCCCAAGGAGACCAACGACCTCTCGCTTGCAATGACCAGCAGCTACTCGACTATGCTGCTGACTTGCTCGATGATTGCCAACATCGACTCGATTGAGGCTCACGCCGACTATATCCGCACTATGGCCGAGAATACCGCCAAGGCTATTGAGAAGTATGAGGGCGCAATCAAAGAGCTTGCTTCGCGTCCCTTCAAGCGTGCCGTATTCCTCGGCTCGGGCGAGTTGCAGGGTATTGCAGAGGAGTCGCGCCTGAAACTCCAAGAGCTTACCGACGGTTCGGTGATGTGTGCTTTCGATTCGTTCCTTGGCTTCCGTCACGGTCCTAAGGCTGTTATCGACAAAGACACTCTGTTGGTATATCTGCTCAGCGAAGAGCCCAAGGTGCAGCGCTATGAGTATGACCTGATTCGTCAGATTAGGGCCAACAACAACATTGTGGGCTATGTGGCAATCTCGCAGACTGAGCCTAAAATCGAGGCCGACTACTTCGATTTGAGTGTGGTTGTTGGCGCACCCACCGAGGAGCATCGCTACTACTCGTGTGTGAGCTACGTTGTAGCCTCGCAGTTGTTGGGTATGTTCAAGTCGATTGATATGGGCCTTAGCCCCGATGCTCCCAGTGTTTCGGGCAACATTTCGAGGGTTGTTGAGGGTGTAATCATCTATGAGGACTAAGCCCTCTTAGCCCCAAGAGCAAAGCAATTATTTGTATTAAAAACCATAAAGACAAAGAGAAAAATGGCAAAAACAGAAGATCTTTTAAGGCGTATTGGCGAACTCGAACAGCAGAGCGGTGTGAAACGCACCATCTTTGCCGTTTGCCCCAACTCGCCCGCAGTTATTAGGGCTGCATACCGCGCTGCAAAGCGTAACAATGCCCCCATCTATTTTGCTGCAACACTCAACCAGATTGACAACGATGGTGGCTACACCGGTATGACCCAGTCGCAGTTTACCAAGTTGCTCCGCTTTGAGGAGCAGAGGGTGAACTACACCGGTTGCTCGATTGTGGCTATCGACCACGGTGGTCCTTGGTTGAAGGATAAGCAGAGGGTTGAGCAGTGGTCCACCGAGGATGCTATGCAGGGTGTGAAGGAGTCGTTTGAGGCAGCTGTGGCAGCTGGCTACGACCTGATTCACGTCGATCCCACCGTCGATATCAACGTTCCCAAAGGCGAGACTATCGACATCAGGGTTGTTGCTGCCCGCACCGTAGAGCTTATCAAACACGTTGAGGATTATCGTAGGGCTGGCGGCTTTGCCCCCATCTCCTATGAGGTGGGTACCGAGGAGGTACACGGTGGCTTGGCCGACGATACCACTTTCGATACATTCATTGTTGAGTTGAAGAAGGGCTTGGAGGCTGTTGGTTTGGCCGACGTATGGCCTTGCTTCATCGTGGGTAAGGTTGGTACCGACCTCCACACTACCGTGTTTGACCCCGAGGTGGCTCGCAAACTCACTTCGAAGGTTCGCCCCTTGGGTAGCTACATCAAGGGTCACTACACCGACGGTGTGAGCAACCCCGAGGAGTACCCCCTCACAGGTATGGGTGCAGCCAACGTAGGCCCTGAGTTCACTATTGGTGAGTATGAGGCATTGGCCGAGTTGGAGGAGGTTGAGAAGAGGCTCGACGCCGAGGGTCAGGTGGCAGTTTGCTCCGAGATGGTGGCTGTCTTGACCCGCTTGGTACGCGATTCGGGTCGTTGGCTCAAATGGTTGCAGGACGACGAGCAGGGTCTGAGCTTCGAGGAGCTCAGCGACGAGCGTCGCTTGTGGCTCGTGCAGACCGGTTGCCGCTACATCTGGCAGCATCCCGAGGCATTGGCAGCCCGCGCACAGCTCTTTGCAAACCTTGGTAGGGTTGGTATCAACGCCGAGGAGGTTGTTTTGGGCCGCATCGAGAGGGATATGGACAAATACTTTGTTGCCTTCAACTTGGTTAATCTGAACGACCTCTTGTAGTGTCACCTTATTATAAATAGGAATAAAAAACTACAAAAATTACTTTTATACTATTCACTAAAAACTAAAACAAATGAAACAGAATTCACGCTTTATGAAGGTTCTTCGTGGCGGTCTGGCTACATTGGCTTTGGTTGTAATGGCAATGCCTGCCTTTGCACAGAAAGTAAATGTTAATGGTACCGTTAGCGACTCTCAGAGTGGTGAGCCTCTGATTGGTGTTACCGTTATCGCAAGCAGCGGTGAGGGTACTACTACCGACGCAGAGGGTCGCTATTTGCTCTCCGTTGGAGCAAACGAAACCCTGTCGTTTGACTACCTTGGCTATGTGCCCGTTCAGGAGAAAATCGCAGGTAGGACCACTATCAATGTAGTTCTTAGGCAGGATGCGAAGGCTATTGAGGAGGTTGTAGTGTTGGGTTACACCACACAGAAGAAGGCCGAGATTTCGAGCTCTATCGTATCGCTCGATAGCGAGGCTCTGAACGACCTTACCACCAGCGATGTAGGTAGTATGCTTCAAGGTAAGGCTGCCGGTGTGCTTGTTATGAGCTCGTCGGGTCAGCCCGGTGAGGCTGCAACCATCCGTATCCGTGGTACGGGTTCGATTACCGCAGGTGCTGGTCCTTTGTATGTAGTAGATGGTGTTGCAGGTGGTTCGTTCAACCCCAACGACGTTGAGACCATCACTATCTTGAAAGATGCTGCTGCGACGGCTCTCTATGGTGCTTCGGCTTCGGGTGGTGTAATCGTTGTTACCACCAAGCAGGCTAAGAGCAACAAGCCCGTAGTTAATCTGAAAGCCACTGTGGGTATGAAGAAGGCCAATATGGGTCGCTTCTCGCCTATGGATTCGGAGGAGCTCTACTACACTCAGAAAGCATTTACCAAGAAGGCTCTGTTTAGCTCCACTCGTCCCGCTGAGCTTTTGGATCAGGACTTCGACTGGGTAAACGAGATGTTTAAGCTTGGTATTGTTCAGGACTACTACGTTTCGTTGGCAGGTAAGAGCGGTAAGACCAACTACTTTGTGAGCGTTGATAGCTACGATGAGTTGGGTACTCTTATCAACACCAACTTCAACCGCAACTCGGCTCGTTTGAACCTTTCGACCGCCATCACCGACAACCTCAAATTGGATGTTCGCGTAGCTTATGACCGTTCGAAAGATCAGGGTACTTCGTCGTATGTAACCTTGGAGACTGCCTACCGCTGTATGCCTTGGGATATTCCTTATGTTCAGAAACAGGACGAGGAGGGTAACTGGTATATGACCGACGAGGTGCTCTATGTTGATGGCGCAACCCGTTCGGACAACAACAAGGCTTGGTATGGCGCAAACAAATACAACTCGCTCCACAACGAGCAGTATAACTACTCGCGTAGCACCTCGGAGAGCACCACTGCCGACGTGGCTCTGACTTGGGATATTACCGATTGGTTGATTGCAACCTCTACCAACCGTTTCAGCACCAGCAACTACGGCTATGAGCTCTACTACGATGCTCGTACCAACGTTCCCGGCTATGCTGGTCGTGGTTACCTCTATGAGTCGAATGGTTCGGGAGTAGGCTTCGGCACTACCAACCTTCTGAAAGCTCACAAAGAGTTTGGCGACCACAGCGTAGATGGTATCGTAGGTTGGGAGTATGGTCACAGCTCGAGCCGCTCGATGTGGGCTGAGGGTATCGACCTTCCCAATGGTCAGCACTCTTTGAGCAATGCAGTTATGCAGGCTATTGGTAGTTATAGCTATCCTTCGACTGCTTGGGCTTGGTTGGCACAGGCACAGTACTCCTATCAGGGTAAGTATGTAGCAACCGCTTCGGTTCGTTACGACGAGATCTCCAAGTTTGCTCCCAAAGCACGCGGTGGTTACTTCCCCGGTATTTCGGCTGCTTGGTTGGCTTCGAAAGAGGATTTCTTGATGGGCAACGACGCCATCACCTTCTTGAAAGTTCGTGGTGGTTACGGTAAGACCGGTAACGACAACATCGAGGACTTCTTGTATCAGGACTCCTATGCTCTGACTGCTAAGTATGAGGATATCGTTGCTGCTGTATTGGAGCGTCAGGCCAATCCCAACCTCGGCTGGGAGGAGGCTTATATGACCAGCTTCGGTATCGACGCTACCTTGTATAACAACGTAAACGTAACCTTGGAGCTCTACAATACTCTCAACACCAACCTGTTGCTTGCAGTGCCTCAGGCTCCCAGTACTGGTTTCTTTGAGTTTATGGACAACGTAGGTTCGGTTCGCAACCGCGGTATCGAGCTTGCTGTTGATGGCAACATCATCAATGGCCGCGACCTGACTTGGAATGTTGGTTTCAACATTGGTCTCAACCGCAACGTTGTTAAGAGCCTGCCCAATGGCGAGTTCTTGCAGAGCAACAACAAGATGAATCAGCTCGTACGCGAGGGTGAGCCTCTTGGTACTTGGTATTTGCCCAAATGGGCTGGTGTAGATCCTGCCAATGGTGATCCTCTGTGGTACACCGGCGCTACCGACGAGGAGGGTAACCTTATTCTCGATGCCGAGGGTAACCCTGAGACTACCAATGTATTTGCAAATGCCAAAGAGCAGATTGTAGGTCAGGCAACTCCTATGTTTAGCGGTGGTATCAACACTTCGCTCACCTACAAGAACTTCACTCTGAGTATGAACGGTTCGTTTGTATATGGCAACCAGATTTACAACTACACCCGTATCACTATGGACGCCGATGGTGCTTACAACGACTACAATATGATGTCACACGACAATGGTCTTGGTTGGACTCGTTGGGAGCAGGAGGGCGACATTGCTACTCACCCCCAGTTGAGGTTTGGTCCCGCCACCAAGGCGTCGAACTCGGTTTCGTCGCGTTACTTGGAGGATGGCAGCTTCTTCCGTCTGCGTAACATCACCTTGTCGTACAACGTGCCCGATGCAGTTCTTAATAGGGTAGGTTTGTCGGGTGCTCGTGTATTCATCTCGGCCGACAACGTATTTACTCTCACCAAGTTCTCGGGTATGGACCCCGAGGTTCGTTTGGATACCGCTGGCACCAGCTTGGCAGGTACTTATTCGACCAACTATCCTGTACCTATGACTGTTAGTATGGGTGTAGATGTTAAGTTCTAATGACTCCATCTTATACGAATAATCCTATCAGTAAAATTCAAAAACGAAAACAGACTATGAAAAAGATATTTTTGATTCTCAGTTTGGTAGCGATGGGTTTGTCCTCGTGTACGATAGAGGAGCATTTCCGTACCGACACGATGACCTCGGCACAGCTCAAAGAGGACCCCTCTGCGGCTGTTTACACTACCGACGGTGTTTACTCGCTCTTCAAAGACGAGTTGCAGTATAAGAACACCTATGCAAGTGGTAATACCTATGTTCGCCACTTCTTCCAGATGGCAGAGTATCGCGCCGACAACGTAGTTTTGTCGGGTATTACTTCCGACCCCTTCTCCTATGCGTTCACCTACGACGATAACTCTACTATGAACAACAACCAGGGCTTCTGGTGGTTGGCATATAAGATTATCTACTCGGCCAACTCCAACATCGAGGCTCTCGATGAGAACGCTTCCGACGAGGCATCGCATATGAAGGGCGAGAACTACTTTTTCAGGGCACTTGCTCACTTCAACCTTGTGAACATCTTTGCTAAACCTCTCTCGTGTGGCAAGGACAACCCCGGCGTTGTATTGCGTCTTTCGACCGACTGCTCGGTAACCGAGAGGGCTACCGTAGGTCAGGTTTACGAGCAGGTTGTAGCCGACCTCCAGGAGGCTGCTCGCCTGATGAAGGGCAAGAGCGCTCGTGGCGACAAGGGTTATGTATCCTATGAGGCAGCTATGGGTCTTCTCTCGCGCGTATATCTCTATTTGGAGGAGTACGACAAGGTTATCGAGACTGTGAACACTATGCTCACTGGCAGCCCCAGCGACTATGGCAAAATCGCCTCGAAACTCGATTCGAACTACTCGACCCTCTTCACCAACGCTCGTACTTCGGGCGAGGTGATCTGGTGTGTAGCTCACACTGCCACCGAGGATAAGGGTACCGGTAGCTTGGGTTCGATGTACTATTCGCCCACTGGTACTGGTGGTGTTGGTTGGTGCGAGCACTACTACTCCGACACCCTCTTGGAGCTCTTCGAGCGCTATCCCGAGGACAAACGTCAGATTGCTCAGTATGAGCTCTATGACACCACCAACGACGGTTTGGTTATGGTACACTGGCCCTTGGATGAGGGTGGTGCTTTCCGAAACAACGCAGTTGTTCGTGGCGTAACCCAGAACGCCGATGGCACTTGCAACTTCACCTATTCGGGCAAATCGTATGTTGCTACCCCCGAGGTTATCAACGGCTACACCGAGTACTTCATCACCTACGAGGGTGCAAAGACCAAAGTCTATGTACGTCCCAACGTTGGCCTGAAAGGTCTGCGTAACAACTACCCCATCTATATGCAGAAGAAATACTCCAATCAGGATGGTCTTTCCAACCTTTCGTCGCCCATCATCCTCCGCTGGGGTGAGATTGTTCTCAACCGTGCTGAGGCTCGTCTGAAAGCTGGCGATGAGGCTGGTGCTTTGGCCGACGTGAATGTTATCCGCACCCGCGCAGGCATCCCCGTATGGAACGATACCGACCACAGGTGGCAGGATCACGGCTACGCCAACTTGTTGGAGGTTGTGCTTGCTGAGCGTCGCTTGGAGTTGTGCTTCGAGGGTCACCGCGCATTTGACACTTGGAGGAACAAGATGTCGATGGACCGTCGCTTTGCAGGTCTTCACACTTGGGAGGTTGTGGAGTACACCGACAATCGTATTCCCTACCAGATTCCTCAGGATGAGTTGAATGTAAACGACATCGGTCAGAACCCCCGATAGGAAAAGATTTGTGGTGCAAACATCTGGGGCGTGGGTAGCGCCTACGCCCCGTAGCACCCACCTTTACGAAACAAACAAAAACAAATAGAAAAAACCCTTTTATTAACTATTTTTAATTAAACAAAAACTATGAAAAAATTCTTTGCAATTGCAGCTATGGCTGCTATGCTTATCGCTTGCGGCGACAATGGTGACGACAACAAAAAACCCGGCCCCGGTAATGAGCCCGAAGAGCCCCAGTTTGTAAGCGCAATTACTATCGACGGTCAGTTTGGTGACTGGGCTGCTCTCGACGCAAGCAAGGTTGTTGAGGCTACTCTGCCCGAGGGCGAGACCAAGTACGGCGACTTGAAGAAAGTTAAAATCTACGCTGACGACCTCTACATCTATGTTTACTACGAGTCGAACGAGCCCGATCCTGCAAGCGTTTACCACATCGACCTCTGCATCAACATCGACAACGATGAGATGACCGGTGGTTATGCAAACGTATGGAGCAACGCTGGTGTTGACTACCTCATCGAGGGTGCTGTATTTAACGAGGGCGCTTTTGTTGAGTATGGTGGCGAGGCTTTCCCTTGGATCGGCGAGATCGGTGCTGAGGGTTGGAGCTGGGATACCGCAGCTGTAATCGCAGGTGCTTGCAAAGGTATGGGTACCGCTGCTGGCTACGAGATTCAGGTAACCCGCGATATGCTTCCCTTGGACTTCGGCGCAAGCTTCACTATGGGTGTAGGTTTGTCGAAAGACTGGGGTCGTTCCGGTCTGCTTCCTTGCAACGTTATCTCGGAGGAGGATCCCAACGGTTTGGCTCCCCAGTTCAACGTTACTATCAACTATGCTGAGTAATTCCGATTGCTCCACATTAGTTTAGCAGAAACGAACAAAACCAAAACACTTTTTGCGGCAAACCGAGCGGGAAATGTGAATAATTAAAAAGGGTTTTTCTAACATCCTATCCTTTTGCTCGCAGAAGAAACTATCCATCGCGGGGGTGATACCCCGCGGTGGAACAACAGTAAAATTTTTCAAAACACTAACAAACTTAAAACAGAAAAACAAACAAAATGAAAAAGAACACTTACGTTTCGCCCGCCATTGAGGTTGCCCAGATGGTAATCGAGCAGGGCATTGCCGCAAGTCCCGCCAATGGTACTGTGGAGGACATCTATCTGAACGAAGATGATGTAGTGTGGTAAACCAAAGTCAAACAATTAGCAAAAAAGAAAACAACGATGAAAAAGATTTTTTACATTTTCGCAAGTGCTATTGTTGCTTTGGGCGCAGTAGCTTGTCAGAACGATATTGAGGAGGGTGTTAAACCCGAGCAGCAGGGCGAATCGGTTTCGATTTGCGTAACCATCGACGAGCCCACAAGGGTAGCTTTGGGCGACTTTGTGGAGGGCAAAGGCTACAAACTCTCCTTCGAGGAGGGCGACCAACTCTATGTAACTCCCACTTGGGATGGCACAGAGGGTTTCTATTTTACCTACACCAAAACCGAAGGCGGAAACCACACTTTTACTTGTGACACAGAGGGTGTTGGCGCAATCCTCGGAACTAAACAGACTGTTTTCTTCTTGGGTTGCGATGGTGAGGATATAAACGGCAATGTTGTGGCAGTTAGCCCCGGTGGTTATCGTTGCAACACCAAAGCTGAGAGCATTAGGGGTATTGGTATGGTAGGCTCAACCGAAACTTTTGGTGAGGGTACTATCAAGCTGAAAGCTAATCCTGTTTTGAAATTCTCGGCCGACCTTCCTGTTACATTTACTTGCTCCTCGAAGCTGTTTTTCTACCACACTGGTTGGTATTGGGGTAGCTTTACGGAGTACACCACCACTACTATTGGCGAAGATATTTACATTCCTCTCTATCAGCCTCTCTCGAATGTGACATTCAGTGCAAGCATCAATGGTAAGGTTGTCAAATCGAAAGATGGTATGACTTTCGAGGCTGGTAAGATTTACAACCTTGGTAAAATTGAGCCCGATAAAGATGTGGCCAATATCACTATCGACGGTGTATTTACCGACTGGGACGATGTGACAAACAACGTTGCTACTTGTGCAGATGACGCTACCTATAAAGCTATGAAAACACTTAAAGCATACGCTGACGCAGAAAATGTGTATGTCTATGTAGAGTTTGACACAGCTGCCGAGGTTAGGTTTGGCTTGTATATCGACCTCGACAATAACGGTTCTACTGGTGAAACCGATTGGAAAATGAACAACAATATCGGCGCAGAGTTTGTTATGTCGGGTGGCTCGTACTACAACTTGTCGAATGCATATCCTTTCTATTGGGGTAGTTTGAAGATTTATGATGGCGCTAATTGGCAGAGTTGGTCGCAAACCGCAGTCAATGATGTGGTTACGTTCATTGCTCCCGTGGACACCGATGGTGTATCCAAAGCCGAGCTTGCAATTTCCCGTACTTACCTTGGTACTATCCCAACTCCATATATTGGCGTAGGTGCTTGTATTTGGGGTATAAACACACCCGACGGTGTGCTTCCCAGCAGCGGATACCCACTCTCTATCCCTGTTCCCGCAGCTAACTAATAGTACAATTGCCCTTTATTAACTACCTAATACACAAAAAACTATGATTAAAAAGATTATTGCGATTGCTGCCATTGCAGCTATGCTTATCGCTTGTGGCGACAAGGAGGATGACAACAAAAAACCCAACCCCAAACCCGACGTTGAGAACCAAGAGCCCGAAGAGGAGGAAGAGGAGTTTAAGGGTGCTGTGACCATTGATGGCGCTTTTGAGGACTGGGCTGCTCTGGATGCAAGCAAGGTGGCTGTGGCTACCCTGCCCACCGAGGGTACTATCAACTATCCCACACTGAAAACTATGAAGCTCCACGCCGACGAGCTCTACATCTACATCTACCTCGAATTTGACCCCCGTGGTCAGTATCTCGAGGAGCTCGGCAGCTACTCGGGCGTGCGTTACTTGGACCTCTTCATCGACCAAGACAACGACCCCGCAACCGGTCGCTACTACGCTTGGAGCAACTGCGCAGGCTTGATGTTGCAGGGCGCTTTCTATGGCGGTTCTTCGGCCTACAACCCCAGTGTTGATATCTACACCGGCGCCGATATGATGCCCGAGTGGGCTTGGGAGGATCTTGGCCTCTTCGGTGTTGTGGCTGCTATCGAGCCCGTTGTTGAGAGCGAGGACAAAGCTATCTTTGAGTGCTCGTTGCTCCGTCCCGCAATGGCTGTCGATATGGCCTCTACCGTTGGTATTGGCGCAATCGTCGAGACCGAGGACTGGTCGTCGATTGGTCAGCTACCCCAGTACTGCGCGGAGGATGTTGTAGGCGAGGGTGATGGTACCACCGAGAACCGTCCCGCTATGCTCTACATCGACCTTCCCGAGATGGAGTAAGCTCCAATAAACTTTGAGTGCCCCCGAAAGGGGCGATAACCTCCGGGGGCACTCGTTTTTTTTACATTCCACACTTTTCTGCCCACCCAACTTGGCTGAAAGCCCACCCCAACGGTGGCCTACACGAAAGAGGCGTACACCCAACTGCTTGGTTGCCCGCGCGAGCTTTGGGCGACCCACCAAACGAGAAACAAATAGTACGAAACAAAATATATAACATAAAAAACTAAAACTATGAAATTTAGCGCATTTCTTTTGGCTGCATTTGCAACCTCGATGATGGTTGCTTGTGAGCAGACTCCCGATGAGGTAGGTCCCAACTACGACGGCCTCACTGAGGTAACCTACACCTCGCACGACAAACGTATTGTCAATCCCGAGCGTGGTTTCTACACCCAGAAGTCCTACCACTCGGTGGGCGATGGCTCTCTGAGCAAATCGGCAGTGTCGGCTGCGCGCACAGCAGGTCGTTCTCTGTTCCTGACGCTCTTCTACCTGACCGACTACATCGACTGCGACATCGAGCAGGCCTACTTGGACAATATGCAGGCTACCTTCAACAACCTCCGCGAGGGTGGCGGTAAGGCTATCGTGAGGTTTGCCTACAAAAACAACGAGTCCAATAGCAACAAACCTTGGGATGCAACTCAGGAGATGGTGGCTCGCCACATCGAGCAGGTAACCCCCATACTTATGAATAATGCCGACGTTATCTACACCGTTCAGGCTGGTTTTATTGGCGTTTGGGGTGAGTGGTACTACACCTCCAACTTCCACTATCCCATCAAGACCGACGAGCAGTATGCCGATCGTAGGAAGGTTGTCGATGCGCTCCTCAAAGCACTCCCCAAAGACCGTCAGGTGGAGCTCCGTACTCCCAACTTCAAGATGAGGATGTATGGCGTTACCCTCGCCGATACCATCACCGTGGCAACCGCACACAACGGCAGCGACTTGGCTCGCTTGGCAGGTCACAACGACTGCTTCCTCGCCTCCACCAGCGACACCGGTACTTTCGACGACAAGCGTGGCACCGGCGACTGGCTCTTCTGGGATGCTGAGACCCGCTATACCATTATGGGTGGCGAGACTTGCGGCACTGGCGCCAAACTCCACCACTGCGAGAATGCTATCCAGCGTATGGAGGAGCAGCATTGGAGCTATATGAACATCGGCTACCACCAGGATGTTATCAGCACTTGGCAGCAGGAAAAATGCTTCCCCGAGATTGAGAACCGCTTGGGCTACCGTCTGGCTCTGACCAACGCCTACTTCACTCCTAATGCTGTGGCTGGTGGTGACTATCGCGTTGTGCTCAACATTGCCAACAATGGTTTTGCGGCTCCTATGAACCCCCGTGGTTGCGAGCTCGTGTTGGTTGGTGGCTCGAAGGAGTACACCTTCAAAATCAATACCGACCCCCGCTTCTGGTTTGAGAAGTGTGTGACCACCATCGACACCACAATCACCCTGCCCGCCGACTTGGCAGCAGGTGAGTATAAACTCTATCTCAACCTCCCCGATGGTTACGAGAGCTTGGCTGGCGATGCCAAATTCTCCATCCAGTTGGCCAACGACAACATCTTCGATGCTAAGAGTGGCTACAACCGCATCCACACCATTACCGTGGAGTAGTTTGTAGAATGAGTTAAACTTTATGTTGTAAACGATTATGACTCAGGATAATACCAAGAAAGGGTGGTTGATGTATGCCATCATCACCCTTGTGACTTGGGGCGTGTGGGGTGCTTTTAGCGAAGTGCCCGGTTGCCCCTCGACAATGGTCTATGTTGTGTGGGCTTTGTCGATGATTCCCTGTATGATTGTTGCCCTTTGGCTTTCGGGCTGGAAAGTAGTGTGCGATAGGAAGAGCCTCATCTCGGGCGCACTTGTAGGTCTGCTTGGCTCGGGCGGTCAGTTGCTGTTGTTTGCGGCGCTGAAAGAGGGTCCTGCCTACATTGTCTTCCCATTCATCTCAATGTCGCCCATTGTGACCATTCTGATGAGTATGATTTTCCTCAAAGAGAAGGCCAATAGGACTCAGTGGATTGGTATTGTAGTGGCTCTGGTGGCAATTTTCTTCCTCTCGTGGCAAGACCCCACCGACACCAATGTCAAAGGCTACGGTTGGCTCATTTTGGCCACTTTGGTATTCCTTATGTGGGGCGTTCAGGGCTATTTCTTCAAATTTGCCAACGATAGGATGCCCTCCGAGAGCGTCTATTTCTACCAAACAGCTTGGTCGTTGGTGCTCATCCCCGTTGCTCTGCTTATGACCGAGGGTGGTTGGGATGCTATCCTGATTGAGAGCAAGGTATTCTGGATGGTCTTTGGCATCCAGTTCCTCAATGCTGTGGGCGCACTTACAATCAACTATGCCTACCGCTATGGCAAGGCTATCATCGTGTCGCCTATGCAGGGTTTGGCTCCTGTGGTTACTATCATCATTTCGCTGGTGCTCTACGGCAAGATTCCCGGCCCAATGTTGGCCATCGGTTTGGTGCTGGCTACTGTGGCTATTGTGGCCCTCTCGCTCGAACCCAAGCCCAAGGAGGAGAAATAGAGTTAATTTAGAATACGACAAGAAAAATGAAAAAAGCGATAGTAGTACTCAGCTGCGCTATGCTCCTTGCAGGATGCTGCAATTCGGAGCCTCGCAAGGCCTATGTTGAGGGTGGTGTTACCGAATATACTTGCCCCACACCCTACACCCCTGTGGTGGTTAATCCGATGTCTAAGGGACTCACTCCCAAGAACATTGTCTTTATGATTGGCGACGGTATGGGCATTGAGCAGCTATCGGCTGCTTGGGTGGCCAACCGTGGCGCACTCAATATGGTGCAGATGCCCTATGTGGGTTTGCAGAAGACTTACTGCCTCGACTGGCTTGTGACCGACTCAGCTGCAGCAGGCACAGCGCTCGCTACGGGCGAAAAGACCAACAAGGGTATGATTGCCACTCGCCCCAATGGTGAGGAATTGGACTCTATGATGGACTTGGCACAGCAGGCAGGCAAGCGCACTGGCGTGGTTGTGGTTTGCCGTCTGAACGACGCTACCCCCGCTACCTTCTGCTGCAACAACCCCGATAGGGATGAAGCAGAGGATATTAGTGCTGACTACCTCACTTCGGGTGTCGATTTCATTGCAGGTGGAGGTATGGACTACTGGCGCACCAAGCGCACCGATGGCCGCGACATCTTTGCCGAGATTGGCCAGAAGGGCTACCACACCTACGAGAGCGTAGGGGAGCTTATGGAGGCCACAGAACTTCCTGTGGCTGCTGTTGTAGCTCCATTGGAGATGCCCTCGGCACTTAGTGGTGAGCGTGGCGACAACTTCCGCAATATGGTTTCTAAGAGCCTCGATATGCTCAGCAAGGACAACGACGAGGGATTCTTCCTTATGGTTGAGGGTTCGTGTATCGACGATTGGTTGCACGCCAATAGGGTGGATGCTGCCGTTGAGGAGATTCTCGACTTCGACCGCGTTGTGGGCGATGTGCTTGGCTGGGCCGAGCAGGACGGCGAGACTTTGGTTGTGGTTACTGCCGACCACTCCACTGGCGCAATGACTCTCCTCTGGGGCGACATTGCAACAGGTAGTGTGGAGGTAGGTTTCGCCAATGGCGGCCACAATGGTATCCTCGTGCCCTACTTTGCCTATGGCGCAGGCGCAGAGAAGTTCGATGGTCTTGTTGAGAACTACGAGCTCTCGAAACTCATTTCGGACTACATCAAATAGCTCCGTCAGACGTAGATATGAAACGCTTAGTTGCTTGCCTTGTCCTTTTGGCCTCCCTACTCGGCTCGGTTGGTTGCACCTCTTCGGAGGTGTCGCTCGACGGCTACTGGGATGGACTCTCCTTGGAGAGTGTTGTGGCCGATGTGGAGGTGGCAGAGCAACGATTCTGCAAGTGGATTGAGTTGTTGGCTAAGGCCGAGCCACAGACGCAGAACGACTCCATTGAGGCTCTTGTGGAGGTGTTGGAGAGCGATAGGGTGTTGAGCCTTGTTGTGGGCGAGTGGGCTACCAACTACCTCTATGGTGTTGGTTCTCCATTGCGCAACCAACCCATCTACCGCAAGTGGCTGACGGCCCTCGAAAAGAGCGAGGCCATACCCGACGAGGATAAGAGCTATGTGGGCCAACATCTGGGCTACATCAACCACAACGATGTGGGCCAGAGGATAGAGGAGTTTACAATGAACAACCGTTGGGGTGAGAGCGTTGCAATAAGCGACCATATCGCCCGCCCAACACTCCTCCTGATGGTCGATACTACCTGCCCCTCTTGTGTTGATATGATGCAGAGCGTTGAGGAGTGTGAGCCACTTCGTAAGGCATTACAGCGAGGGGCGCTCGAATGGGTGCTTGTGGCTGTGGGCCAGACGCCCGAGAGTATTGTTCCTCTCTACGACGAGAAGAGCCCGCTCGGATGGAGCATCTTTTGTGCCTCACGGGGTGGGTTGGAGGAGAGTTATTTCGACACCTCGGCTGCTCCCGCTATGTGGCTGATTGATGAGCAGGGCGTAGTGGTGGTTCCGATGACACGCGATGTGGCACACCTTGCCAAAGAGTTGAAGAATTTGTAGCGCCCAGAGTTGGCGCAGACGATATAGGCTTTCCCCTTGCAGTCCCTTTGTGCGGGGGCGAAAGACCGCCGATAAAAGCTTTTCAGAAGGCTTTTGTGTAGTTGATGAAGGGAGGGGTGGAGTAGTTGTAATGATAGCTCCACCCCGAATTTTTTCCTCGAGCGCATCTTGTGGGCGACTACTGCGTTGCCCTGCGATAAACCACCTCCTCCCCTATGTCAGGGGAGGTGTCGCGAAGCGACGGAGAGGTTAGTTGCGCCAAAGGTGCAGAGCTGACTGCTGGGAGGACTGGGAGGAC
>JAGBVY010000091.1 GCA_017630115.1 Tidjanibacter sp.
CGGGAGAAAGTCGAGTGCGATTTGTTGAGGAAATTTTGTGCCAAATGAGAAAGCGACACCGCAGCTTACTGAACGTAAGTGAGAAAGATGTTGTAGGTCGGGAGAGGGCCGGCTGGGTTTTGTGGAGGGATTTTTGTGCCAAACAAGAAGGTAGCTCCGCAGTTTGCTTGGGCAAATGAGGAAGCTACCTATCGCAGTTTGGTGCAAAAAGCACCCACAAGACACAGCCGAAATTAGTCGATGCTAACAAGCTCGTAACTACGCGAGCCAAGACCGATTTTCTCGGCGTGCTCGATAATGTGCACACCGTGGCGCGAATTGATGCGCTCAATAAGTGCAGCTGCGTCGTCACCCTCGGTGGAGGGGTAGTTGAAGACCAAATCAACACAAGCTTGGTCGAGTGCCACAGGGTCGGTGGAGGCCAAGATGCCCACATCGCCCATCTCGGGGTCGGCAGGGTGGGCGCTGCAATCGCAGTCCACCGAGAGATTATTCATAACATTGATATATACCACCCTACCCTCGTAGTACTCGTGGATAGACTGAGCCGCAGCGGCCATAGCCTCCAAGAAGTGAGTCTGCTCTGTATCGCCAATGCCTGCCCACAACTCCTCTTTTGTTTCAACCTTACCAGCCGAATGGATGTAGGCCTTACCGTTGGAGCTTGCCACACCAATAGACTGATTCTTCAACACGCCGCCGAAGCCACCCATAGTATGGCCCTTGAAGTGGGCGAGGTTGATCATAGAGCCGTAATTGGCGATGTGGTCACCCACAATGTTGAATTTCAGATGGGTTGTATCCTGCACAGGGATTCTCACCTCGCCAAACTCGTCCATAATATCGCAGGGGGCTATGGCATAGAAACCGTGGTCTTTGATGGTCTGCCAGTGGGCCTCATTGGAGTAGCGGCCACCGGGGTAGGCAACATTACACTCAACGATAGTACCCTCAACCTTAGCTACCAAATCTTTTATAAGCTCAGGTTTGAGGAAGTTGTGACCACCGGGCTCACCAGTGGAAATTTTCACAGCCACAGGGCCTTGCATCTCTACTCCGAGTGCATCGAAGACCCTCACCAGACCCTCGGCCGAGATGTCGGTGGTCATATATACCTTAGGCTCGCCACTCTCCTTGGGGGCGCAGCTTACTGCCAGCAGAGTGGCTGCCAACATAACAATTCTACCAAAATTCTTCATTTTCAGTTTGCTCTATTAAATTATAATTACACAAACACCTCTTCTGGACTTGAAGAGGTGTTTGTGTTTATATTTCATACTAATGGCTGTGCGAGTGGTCGTGACCGTGCGAATGGTCGTGACCGGAGCAGCACGCATCCTCCTTGGTATGCTCACCAACGCAAGCGCCAGCTTTGCACTCGGGAGTAACAACCAACACATCAATCTTCCTGAGCTCCTCAACGAGTTTCTCGCGATTGGTTTTGCGAGTATCGAAGGTAACCTCAACAGTCTTGGTGGGGACATCTACAACGCAATCCTTAACACCCTTCTTGAAGGGAATAACGTTGAGAATCTTCTTGGCGCAGTTCTCGCAATCGAGGTTGGTGGTAAACTTAACGGTCTCAACCTTAGCCTTTTTACTCTTCTCGGTCACCTGAGCCGAACTAGCCGACATACCCAAAATGAGGGCTGCCATAACAAACAAAATCTTTTTCATCGTTCTAAAAAATTATTTAAGTTTCACTTTTGTTTCTCCTTATCAACTCTTAGTAGAGAGTAAACCTCGCACCGATGTAGAACTTACGTCCCATAAGTGGGCCCCACACAACCGACGAGTTGAAGTCGGGCGAGAAGGGTTTGTCGGCGCTGATGATGGGGTCGTGCTGCATATAGTTGAGTATATTCTCGCAACCAACGTAAATATCCCACTGGCCTATGCGGTGGCTCACCTGACCGTAGAACATTGGGTAGATGGGCGAATACTCCGCTATTGCAAAGTCGCCATCCAAGTTGGGCAACCTCATAGGGCCATTGAGCTGGGCTGTGAAATCGAACACCCAACGACGGAACTTGGTGGCATACTGCACATTGACCAACCCCTTAAACTTACCAACCAATGGGCGATCAACCAGCAACTGCTCGCCATAGCGTTCGAGCGTAATGCGCGAGTCGGTGTAGCGGAAGGTGGTAAATACATCCAGACCCTCCATAGGAGTCCACTGCACGTCGAGCTGGTAGTTGTTGGCCCACGAGGGGAGCGAGGAGTTGTAGAGGTAAATCCTACCCTCGCCATTCTCTTGGTCGGCATAGACCGTATTGGAGAACTGGGTGCGGAAGAAGTCGAGGCTCACCGTCAGGTCGTTGTAACCCACAAGGCTTGTGGTATGACTGAGGCTACCACCAAAGGTTGCCGCCTTCTCCACATCGGCCCCCTCGGCAATGTTGTTCACAATGGTGCGACCCGTAGCAAGCATCCAGATGTTGTCTGTAAAGGGCATAACCTTACGCGCGCCCAAGCCTGCCGAGGCCCTCACAACGGTCTGGTCGGTGAAGTTGTAGCGTAGGTGCATACGGGGCGTTAGGATGAAGTCGCTACTGAAACCGCCATCGCCATCAAGACCACCATCTGCGAGAGGTGTCGTCATCAAATCGCCCCTCAGACCTGCCACAATGGAGAGTTTATCCTTAATGGCGTAGGTATATTCGGCAAACAGACCGGGCTCCAACATCTCCGTATTGTTGGTGATGGTTTGCCCCACCTGCAACACCTCTTCGCCAATGATTCGTCCCCACATCGAGCCACCTACCGTCAGCGACGAGCGACCCGAGAAGTAGTGCTGATAGAAGAGGTTGCCCCACATAGAGCTCTCATTGCCCTGATAGGTATTCAGACCGAAGTAGGAGTCCATATTGAAGGCATCAACATCCATCACAAAGGCAACACTCGAACGTTTCTCCTCCTGTGTCTCTTCGTCCCACACAGCAGCGCCCACAGGCTTACCAACTTTCATATAGGCATTTAGCCCCTTATTGCGAATCTCCGAGCCGTAGATTTGTTTCTCCGAGACCATCTGGTCGTAGCGGTCGGCCGTGTACTCCATCTGGCCACCTATCCTATCCTCATTGACAAACCTCCAACCCCAACGCCACTGAGTGCCGTTATCGGCCTGATAGAGCCAACGGTTGGCCACATTTATCTGGCGTGCCATAGGCAGGTCACGGAAGCCATCGCCGTTGTGGTCCATAGGCTGGGTGTCACCCGAAAGGTGAAGCAACAAGTTGGTCGTCAGCCTCTTCTCCTTGTCGAAAGCAAAGGGGATGGCCAAGTTGAGCTCAGGTTTGAGTTCGTTATCGAAGTAGAGATTGAGGAAGAATTTTTCCTCGTCGGTGGGCTTACGATATTCGAGGTTAATCTGGCCAGTCATAGCCTCGTGGCCAGCCGTAACCGAAGCAATACCTTTCGACACCTGAATGGAGTTGAGCCACATACCGGGCGTATAGTTCAGGCCATAGGGCGAGCCAATACCACGCATAATGGGCCTATTCTCGTCAAGAATCTGGGTGTAAGTACCTGCCAAGCCAAGCATTTTGATTTGGCGACTTCCACTGACAGCGTCGCTATAACCTACCGTAACTGCTGCCGAGTTCTCGAAGCTCTCGGCCAAGTTGCAGCAAGCCATCTTACACAAACCGGCAAAGCTAATGTTCTCGCCCGCCATAATACTGCTCTGGCGTATCTTATTGTTGGCCACGCCCTCAATTACAATCTCCTCAATACCGACTCCATCGGAGAGTACAAAATCGACAACTTTATCCTCGGCTGCGACCTCAACAATCGTATCTACATAGCCTATATAGCTTGCAACAAGCCTATTGTGACCCTTGACACGATAGACCTCATAGCTACCGTCCACACCTGTGGCCGTACCCACCAGTGTACCTTCCCAATAGACACTTGCGCCAATGACCACCTCGCCCTTATTGTCACGCACCACGCCAGAGATATTCTGGGCCGAGGCCACCCACACGGTCGAGCAAAGGGCTACAAGCGCCACAAATAATTTTCTCATCATAATCGGTAATGTTATTAAATTTTACAAATTCTCCAAGCAGTAGAGCACCATCTTCTCCCTGACGTTCACCCTACCATAGGGCACCATCGAGTGGTTGTCGTCGGTGTAAATCATCATATCAATCTGCTTACCCGCCTTAACAAACTCGTGTACCATAGCATAGGCATTCTGAACGTGCACATTGTCGTCGGCTGTGCCGTGCATAAGCAGCAGTTTGCCTTTGAGTTGGGCAGCATAACCAATAGGCGAAGGCTCGTCATAGCCCTCTGGGTTGGTCTGAGGCAGGCCATTAACCCTCTCGGTATAGACCGAATCGTAGTAGCGCCACGAGGTTACAGGTGCAACCGAAATGGCCATCTTGAACGTATCGGCTCCTTTGAGGATGCAATTCAGAGCCATAAATCCGCCATAGCTCCAACCATAGATACCTACCCTCTGACTATCCACATAGGGCAGCGTCTTGACCCACTCAGCAAAGGCTATCTGGTCTTCGGTCTCCAAACGTCCCATAATGCCGTAGGTACTCTTCTTGAAGTCGGCCGAACGGAATCCCGTACCGCGAGGGTCGCAATCTACCACAATGTAGCCGTGTTGCACCAGTACATCCTCCCAATCAATAGTCCACCTATCGCGCACATCCTGCGAGCCTGGACCACTATACTGAGTGAGTAGTACGGGGTACTTCTTGGTGGGGTCGAAATTATTAGGTTTCTTAATATAACCATTCAGGGTGTCGCCACGAGGAGTGGTGAAGGTTATAAACTCCTTCACAGGCAACTCAATCTCGGCAATATAGCGTTTCAATTTGGCATTATCCTCCAAAGTATCAATCAACTTACCATCGCCCTTATGCAGAGTGACCGTATTGGGCGTGGTGGCATTGGAGAAGTAGCTCAAATAGTAGCGACAGCCTGCGCTGGGCTGAATCGAATATGTGCCCGATGTGGTCGAGAGGCGTTTTTTGTGTTTGCCCGACAAATCAATCGAGTAGAGTTCACGCCTCAAAGGAGAGCCCTCGGTGGAGAGGTACCAAATCTTCTTATCCGTAGCACAAACGACGCTCGTAACATTCCAGTCGCCCGAGGTTACAGCCCTAAGTCCGCCCTTCGAGATGCTCGACAGGTAGAGGTGGTTGTAGCCGCTGCGCTCACTCAGCACCAAGAAACGGTCCGAGTCGGAGAGGAATGTAATAGTGCCACCGGAAATGCCGTCGATATATCTATCGTCCTGCTCGGCATATATAAGCTGAGGCTCTTGGTCCTTCTCGTCGTCAATCAGAAGCACCTGCAAGTTGTTTTGCAAGCGGTTGATGAGATAGTAGTAGAGCTTACCATCGGGAGTCCAATCGAAAAATGGGATATAGATATCGCCCTTATGCTCCTTGCTAACGTTGGTCGTGGTGCCCTCGGTCACATTATAGACGTGGAGCGACACCTCGGAGTTTTTCTCACCAGCCTTGGGATATTTATACTTGAAGAGTTCGGGATAGGGAGTACCTGTGAGGAACTTCATAAAGCCAAACTCCTTGACCTCACTCTCGTCGCTACGCAAATAGACAATGCGCTCACCGTCGGGCGACCAACTCAGAGCGTGGTCAATGCCCCACTCCTCCTCATAGACCCAGTCGGGCATACCGTTGATAACGTGATTCCACTCTCCGTCGGAGGTAATTTGGTAGGTGAACTTCTGGGCCAAATCGTTGATGAAGATATTATTGTCCTTCACATAGGCCACCTTCTGACCGTCGGGCGAGAAGAGGGCGTAGCGCACATCGTTGCTCTCATCCACAGCACTGAGTGTCCCATCTACCCTGTCGTAAACCACATATTTGGAGAAGTGAGAACGACGATACAGAGGGCGCGATGAGAGGCGAAACATAATCTTACGCTCTTCGGGCGAGAAGGTATAATCCGCAACCCTACCACCAAGCTCCAAGAGGGTCAAATCTACAAGTTTCTCCTTCTGCTCGTGGTTTTTGTAGGGGTGACGC
>JAGBVY010000092.1 GCA_017630115.1 Tidjanibacter sp.
ACTCCCAGTCCTCCCAGTCCTCCCAGCAGTCAGCGGTCAGCTCTGCGCATTTGGCGCGACTAACCTCTCCGTCGCTTCGCGACACCTCCCCTGACATAGGGGAGGAGTGGTCGTGGGGCGAACACTCGGTCGGAAGCACCACCCTCACAAAACAGGACTTGTCCTGCGAGTGCGATTTGTGAGGCGAGTTTCGTGCCAAACTAAGGAGCGAGTCCGCAGCTTACTTGGCGTAAGTGAGGAACTCGCTCTCTGACGGTTGGTGCGAAAATCGACCACAAGGCGCGCTCGAAAAAAAAGGCACAGCCGCTAAAACAGCGGCGCAAGCAGACGTGCCACAGGCTCCATCAACTTACTCAGGCGTGAGCGGCGAGGCCAACTCTCGGCAGTTATAAGGTCGGAATCGGCCAAGTCGGCAAGGAAGTGATCGCGCAGCTGGTGGGTGATATCGTTGTCGTAGAGTATGGCCTGCACCTCGAAGTCGTCTTGGAAGCTGCGGTAGTCGAGGTTGGCCGAGCCAACGGTGCAGAGTTCGTCGTCGATGACGATGAACTTCGAATGGTTGAATCCTTTTTTATAGAGATAGACCTTCACGCCCGCCTCCAAGAGGGTATCGACATAGGAGTAGCTGGCCCAAGCCACAATGAGGTTGTCGCCACGCACGGGTATGAGCACCCTGACATCCACACCACTGAGTGCCGCCACTCGCAGCGCTGTAAGCACCGCCTCGTCGGGCAGCAGATAGGGGGTGGATATATAGACATACTCCTGCGCCTTGCTGATGGCGGCAAAGTAGGAGTGTTTGATGGAGGCGTAGGGGGAGTCGGGGCCTGAGGTGGCAATCTGCATCGGGCAGAGGTGGTTGATGTCGGTAGAGGGGAAGTAGCGAGGCGATTCGAGCGTCTGACCCTCGGTGACAAAAGCCCAGTCGGTGACAAAGATGGTTTGGAGCGTTGCCACAGCCTCACCCTCAATACGGAGGTGTACATCGCGCCAGATACCGCCCCTAACGCCATCGATGTAGCGGTCGGCAATGTTCATACCTCCGGTGAAGCCCACCTTACCATCGACAACGACAATTTTGCGATGGTTGCGGTAGTTTGCAAGGCTCGAAAAGCGTGTAAAGAATACGGGCATAAAGCACCTGACATCCATACCGGCAGCCTTCATACGCTTTATGTCGTGTCGTCGGAGGGCTCGCCCACCCACACTGTCGTAGATTATCCTCACCTCCACACCCTGCGAGGCTCGCTCGGCAAGTATGGAGAACATCTGCTCGAAGAGAGGGCCGCTCTCGATACCAAAGAACTCAATGTGGATAAACTCTTTGGCCTGACGCATCTGGTCGAAAAGCACGGGGAAGCACTCGTTGCCGTTGTTGAGTATATTGAGGCGGTTGTTGAGCGTCAATACGGCACGCGAATTGTTGAGCATAAGTGTGATGAGGCTCTTATCGGGCGAGGAGAGGTGGGCATTCTCGGGCAACTGACGTAGCTGGTCGCCACAAATCTTACCCATAATCTCGTGGTCGAAGAGCTCCTTTTGCATAAAGGTGCGCTCCTTGCGGTGGTTGCGACCAAAGGCAAGGAAGAGAATCATACCTCCAACGGGGAACATTGTGATGACCATAATCCAAGCCAAAGTCTTGACCGGCTCACGCCTATCGGCCACCACTGCAATGACCGTCAGAACCACAAATACGGTGTAGGTAAATGAGATTATTGTCCAAAGGTCGGCAAATCGAAAAACGCCACTAATCAGAAACATAGCTTAACATTTTGGGGGATTGACCACAAATTTAGCACAAATTTTGTTTATTTGAAAAAGATGGTTACCTTTGTGACAGATTTGAGGCACGAAAGTGTAAAAAGGTAATTGGGTTTCGACCTTCACGGGTCGGAATTCATATTTTTTTTCGCACTGCCCCAAGCTGCATAAAAACTGATATAAACAACTAATTTTTACATTTAGAATCTATTTGATATGGCAAACGAAACAATTGTTCTGACCAAAGAGGGTTACAACAAAATGAAGGCCGAATTGGACCAGTTGCGTATTGTTGAGCGACCCAAAGCTGCCGACGCTATCGCCGAGGCTCGCGACAAAGGCGACCTCTCGGAGAACGCCGAGTATGACGCTGCCAAAGAGGCTCAGCGCAACCTTGAAGAGAAGATTATGCGTATGGAGATGATGCTCGCCAATGCCCGCATCATCGACGAGTCGCACCTCGATAAGAGCAAGGTGCAGATACTCAACCGAGTACGCATCCGCAATACCAAGACTGGTGCTGAGATGGAGTACACCCTTGTAGGTGACCACGAGGCCAACCTCGCCGAGGGCAAGCTCTCTATTGAGACCCCCATTGGCCACGCACTCATCGGCCACAAAAAAGGCGACAAGGTGCAGGTGCAGGTGCCTGTGGGCCTGATGGAGTTTGAGATTGTCGATATCTCCATCTAATATAATAATAGATAGCAGAGCTATTGAGTTAAGCGGGTATCGTTTCGATGCCCGCTTTTTTTCGCCCATCAACCGACCAAAGTCCTTAAAGGTTTTAAGGGATATAGGGCTTAAAGGCCGTAAACTCCCTAAACTCCCAACAATTCTCCATTCTCCATTCTCAATTTTCAATTCTTCATATAGTTTTTGCTTATGGTTGGATTGGAAAATATCATAGCCACAAATAGTACCAATTACCAAACTTTGCATTATATTTGTAGTGAGAAATCAATCCAAATGAAAATAATTAACCAAAAGAACAACAATACTATGAAAAAGAACATTAGCAGCCGTCTGGAAGCGGCCATCAATGACCAAATCAACGCCGAGCTTTGGTCGGCATATCTCTACCTCTCGATGTCGTTGGACCAAGAGGCCAAAGGTAACAAAGGTTTCGCCAACTGGTTCTTCATCCAGTTCCGCGAGGAGCAGGACCACGCACGCATCTTTATGAATATGCTCAACTCGCGTGGCGCTACCGTAAAACTCCAACCCATTGCCGAGGTTGAAACCGAGTGGGCAACCCCTCTGGCAGCTTGGGAGAAGACCCTCGAACACGAGCAGGTGGTAACAGCTCGCATCAACAACCTTATGGCTATTGCCAAAGAGGAGAAGGACTACGCTTCGGAGAGCACCCTCAATTGGTTTATAGATGAGCAGGTTGAGGAGGAGGAGAACGCACGCGACATCATCGACATCCTCGAAAAAATCGGCGACAACAAGTATGGTCTTTACGAGTACGACAAAGAGCTTGCTGCTCGCGTCTATACTGTTCCTTCGCCCCTCGCAACTGCCGAGTAAGGTTAAGAGAATAACAATCAACAACAAAGCGAAGACCCCAAGAGTGGTCTTCGTTTTTTGTTGATTGGGGGTCGAAAAAAGGGGGCTTGGCAAGAGGTCAAAGGCACATCGTTTGCAACTCGTAGTGTGACACACTTATTTTTTAATCCTTAAAAACACACTACAACTATGAAACGTCTATTTTTGCTTTTGGCCGGCATACTGCTGGTTGCTTGGGTGGCTGAGGCTCAGCTGCTTGGCGTGGGTGCTCGTGTAGGTATTGGCACGGGTAGCTACGAGTTCGATTCTATCTCCATAGACGGAGGCACACTTGAACCTGCGGGCGACAGAGTGGGAGGATTCCAGACAGCCATCTTCGCCCGCCTCTCCATCCCCACATTTATCTACATCCAGCCCGAGTTGCAACTCTCACAGCGCGACTACATCTTTGGTATCAAATACCCCTCGGCAGCCAAGGAGTACAAAACCGTACGCACTTATAGGCTCGATGTCCCGCTGTTGGTGGGCTTCAAACTCGGCAACCTAAGACTCTTTGGTGGCCCGGTGTGGCGCATAGGCTCGCGTCAGTTTGTTAAGGGGGGAGGTAGTACCGACTTCGACATTGTCTTCAACAACAACGACATTGCTGCCACGGGAGGCATAGCTGTGGAGTTCGACGGACTCTCGGTGGAGCTACGCTATGTGGGCTACTTGGAGAAGACCGGCTCAGAGGTGAAGGTAGCCTCACAAAGGCGCGATGTGGCGGTCAATCACGACGGGACCGTCCAGATTAACTTCGGAATGTTCTTCTGACGGCACAACAGAAAACGCGGGTATAAAAAAAACTCGGGTATCCCACACAGGATACCCGAGTTTTGTATAGGTCATAGGTCTTTCGACGTTAGACCGTAGTTTAGAAGTTCAGCTTAACAGCGGGAGTCATATTCTTCGAAGCGGCAGTTACCATAGGTACATTGCGAACTGCGTCGATTCTCCTCTCTTTGGGCTGAGCCACATTGCTCTTCAAAGGAGCCAAAGCCTTAGGAGCAACCTTAGCGGGAGCAACACTTTCAGCAGTGTAGTCCTCGGCTACAGCAGGACCGTCGTACTGGAAGGAAACCTCATACCTCTCGCCAGTGAGAACACCGTCGAACGAATAGTTGCCATCGCCCTTGTTCTCAACAACCATCTCACCACCGAGCACCAAATCGTAGTAGTTTTTCATATCGTAGGTCAGCAGGAGCGAGCCACCGAGGTAGCCTTCGTCATCGATATAGCCGGGCCAAATAGTGCAGTTCTCGTAGGTCTCAGCTACGGTATAGGTACCGCTTGCAAGGCCGTCGGCAAAGGTTGCATCCTCGTTGTTGTAGAGGTCGAGCATAAAGCAAGTGTTGGTTTGCTCACCGGGGAGATAAACAACCCACTCGCCAAGGCCAACGAAGAGCATCTGAGCCTCGTCAACTGCAATCTGGATAGCTTTGAGGTCGCCCTCGTCGCCACCACCACTCTGGTCGGAGGTCTGAACAGCACCCTCATACTGGCCAACGTAGGTTGCCTCCTGATAGGTGTCGAACGAAAACTCTACTGCATAAGTGCCGTCGCCATTGTTTACTACGTCCAACTGACCGTCGAGAATCAAATCAACAAGCTTCGACTGAGTCGTGAGGTCGATGATGAGCGAGCCACTCCAACCACTTTCGGTCTGATAAGCAGCGTCAATAGTGCCGGGCTGCATAGTGTCGCTTACTACATAGCTACCAGTGGGGATACCGGCTGCATAGGGGTCATCCGAGGGAGCAGTATTAACATACAGACGGATGAGCTCATCGCGCTCGGGGTCACCAAGGAAGAGTACCCAGTAGGGCACGCCCTCGTACTCACCAGCATAGATAGCCTGAGCCACCTGAGTGTTGAAATCAACCTCGTTGGTCATAATATAAACGCCACCCTCGAAACTCTCTTTATATGCGCCATTTGCACCGAAGGTTACGCTCTCGATAGAGTATTTACCCTCGCCTTTGGCTTTGATAGTAACATAACCCTCATAGATAGCATCCTCAACGGGCTCGTCCTGAACGCTTGCAGCGGTGATGTGGCTAGCTGCCAAAGTTGTGCCGGGAGCCATAAAACCGAAGCGGTCGATGGGGAAAGTACCCTGGGGAATAACTGTCTCGCCAAGATCCTCACCGATGATGATGAAAGAGTCCATAACAACATTACCCTCGCCGGAGAATGCGCCGGTGTTGCCGAGGATAATCTGCCACAGAGCAAGACCGTCACCCATAGACATATACTGAGCCTGAGCACCATAGGGGGTGTAAACCTCGTAGTTGTTGCTTGCGGGAAGACCCATCATAACGGGCTGACCCTCAAAGCGGCTCTCGGTTTTAGCCAGAGCTTCGCCGCCGAGAGCATTGATACCCTCATACGAAGCAGTCAGCTGATAGCCACCACCTGCAAGGTGTTTAACCTCGAAATAACCACCGGTAACGAGCATAAAGTAGCCGTCAGCTTCGGTGTTGCGGATATAGTACGAACCCGAAAGATAGTCGTTGAAGTTACCCTCAGCCAAAGTACTAGCCTCAACGGTGTATTTGCCCTCGGGGATAATGCCGTCGTTCACCTCAGGAGTAATAATCTCGGCAGCAACAATACGGCTGTACTCCTTTTCCTCGCCACTACCCTCAGCTTTGTACATCGAGATGATGTAGCTGTTGGTGCCATTGTTGTAGTAGTCACCACGGTTGATAACCTCAGCCTCATTGAGCATCATACCATAGAATGGCTCTGGTTTGGGCTCGGGATCGGGCTCGTCGCCCGTGATAGGATCTTTACAGCCAGTCATCAATGCAGCTGCTGCAATGATAAATGCGAAAAATTTTTTCATGGTTTTTTAGTGTTTAGTTAATGTTTATTGATTGTGTTAAAATTCTCCAAAGGGATATTTTCTACAAATATAACAACATTTTTTCAAAATAGTATCACTTAGGGCCTACAATTGTCACCACCGCGCTACTTTTTTTGAGCCACTTGGCTGCCACCTGCTGCAATTCGGCAGGGGTAATTGTGGCTACACGCTCCAAAAAATGCTCCGTATAGTCGTTATTCTCATTGTTTTGGATATTCTCAATCGTCACATCGGCAGCACCAAAAGGCCCATCGAAGATTCGCATCACATCGCCCACAATAGTTTTGCGAACAATATCCAACTCCTCCTCGGAAATCTCCTCGCGGCCTATGCGTTCCATCTCGCCAAGCATCTCCTCTATGGCCGCATCGGTATGTTCGGCCGCCACCTCGGCACTCATCACAAAGTAGCCCGACTCGTCGAGGTTTATCATTGCGGCATAGGCTCCATAGGTGTAGCCGTGTTGCTCGCGCAGATTTTGCATCAGGCGCGAGCCAAAGTAACCACCCAAAGCTGTGGCCACAATCTGCATTGGGACAAAGTCGGGATGGGAGCGCGAGAAGAGAGGCACACCAATCTTCAACGACGACTGCACCGCCCCCTTTATTTGGAGCGTTGAGAGAGGTGTGGCCGTAGGCTCAGGAATCGCCCTTTGGTCGGCCTCGCCGGCAGGCAGAGCGGCCAAAATAGCCTCAACACGAGCCTCAACATCGTCGGCAAAGTCGCCACAGATGATAGCAAAGGCACTGGCGGCATTGTAGTGGGTGTGGTAGAACTCCACAAGCTGCTCACGCGAGAGAGAGTCGTAGGCCTCCTCGGGCGAAGTTATTCCATAGGGGTGGTTTGGCCCAAAGAGAGCCTTGCCAAAGAGTTCTCGCGAGAGTTGGTCGGGCTTGCTACGCTGGATGTGGAGCTGCTCCTTACGCTTGGCACAATAGGAGGCCACCTCGCTCTCGGGGAAGGTAGGGCGCGCAATAACCTCCTCGGCAATATCGAGCGTTGGGTGGACAAACTTACTCAGCGAGCAGAAGGTCACAACGGCCCAATCGCGGTCTATATTGGCGTCGTAGTAGGAGCCCAAAAAATCGAGTCCCTCGGCCACCTGTGCGCCGCTCATATTGGCCGTACCCTCCGAGAGAGTGTTCACCACCGTCGAGGCACTAAATGGAGCGCTCTGATAGGAGGTGCCTGCACGAAAAACAAAACTCACCCTCACAACACCCTGCGTGGAGTTGTGGAGCAAGTAGATGGGAGCGCCCGACGAGGTTGTACGCCAAGTGTAGTGGGGTATGGCGGGCGCGGTTATGGGTTGTATTGCGGGTCGTTTCATTGTTTTCTGCGGTAGATTAGGGTTGCACTTTGCTGGCGGCTGAGGTGGGAGGAGATGTAGTCGGCAATCTCTTGGGCCGAAATGGAGCGATAGATGGCCGTCTCGCCATTCAGCAGCGACATATCGCCCAACATTCGGTAGTAACACAGATTCATTGCCTTATTCATCACATTCAACTCACCAAAGGTTATGTTGGCCTCAAACTTGTTCTGCACCTTCTGCAACTCATACTCGCCCACAGTCTCATTGACAAGCCTTTCGAGCTCGCCATAGAGAGCCTCCTCGGCCTGCTCGATGCTTACACCCGGACTAATCTGCCCCGTGAGGATGAGCATACCCTGACCACGCTCACCTGTAATGTAGGCGTTGGCGGCCGAGAAAAGACGCTGCTGCTTGACAAGCCTCTGGAATATGCGAGCCGACTCTCCTCCGGCCAAAAGGTCGGTCAGTAGGTCGCAGACATAATAACCCCTCTGGCCTCGCTCCTCCATAAGGAAGGCTATGGTTATCTGGTCGGCTGGTACATCGGCCTCTACCACCCTACGACGAGGCGACTCAATTGCCCCCTCGACAGCATAACTACGCGCAGAGAGTTGAGGGCCTGCTTCGAGGTGGCCAAAATAGCGCTCTACGGCCTCGAATACTCGCTCCGAGGGGAGCGCCGACGAGATGCCCAAAATAGCGTTGGAGGGGTTGTAGAATTGCCCGTAGAAACTCCTCACCTCCTCCATTGAGGCGTTGCGGATGTGGTCGGGAGTAAGGCCAATGACGGGCCAGCGATAGGGGGCCGACTGATAGACCATATCCCTCAACAAATGCCACTGCTCGCCATAGGGACGATTCAGAAAACGCTGGTTGTACTCCTCTATTACAACCGACTTTTCCAGAGCCAACACCTCGGGAGTGATATTCAGCCCCGTCATCCTGTCGGCCTCCATATAGAGGGCTGTCTCGAAGTTGTCCTTCGGGGTGGTTATATAATAATTGGTGTAGTCGGCAGTGGTAAAGGCGTTGTTCTCGCCACAAACCTCCTGAATTGGGCCGTCGAAGTCGGGCTCGGCCTGCGTGCCACGAAACATAAGGTGCTCGAAAAGATGGGCAAAGCCCGTGTGGGCGGGCTGTTCGTCGCGCGAACCCACCTCGTAGAGAATACTCACAGCAGCCATTGCCGAACACTCATCCTGATTGACAAGCACCCGAAGACCGTTGGAGAGTTGATGTTCTTTGTAGTCTATCATTGTTATTGACCCTTTTAGACCCGTAGGCCTATGTTAAATAATCTTGAAATTTTCGTTTGCCACCAACTGCCACAGCAGAGCAAACGACCTTTTCGCAGGGCTGCCAAGCGGCTCTTATAACCGATTTATAATCAGCCCAAAAAGTCGGGGAAATGGGTGCTGTTATTTTTGTAACACACTGATACTGTTAGACAAATAACAATCAAGTGGCCCATTTTTTAGCCCAAAAAGTCGCACAAATTTAATGTTTTTTGTAAGAAGTTATTATCTTTGCGTGATGAAAAATCGCCACCCCTATGGGGGTGGCCCCCAAAAGCCCCTCTGAGGCTTTGGTTTTTAACAGGTTAGGACAAAATAGAAATCATAAACAAAAAGAAAAAATATGGCACAGAAGAAATTTATCACCTGTGATGGTAACTACGCTGCCGCCCACATCGCCTATATGTTCAGCGAGGTGGCCGCCATCTACCCCATCACCCCTTCATCCACAATGGCAGAGCTCGTTGACGAGTGGGCTGCTGCTGGTCAGAAAAACATCTTTGGCGAGACCGTCAAGGTTGTCGAGATGCAGTCGGAGGCAGGCGCAGCAGGCGCTGTTCACGGCTCGCTCCAAGCAGGCGCACTCACCTCAACCTTCACCGCTTCGCAGGGTCTGCTGTTGATGATTCCCAATATGTATAAGATTGCTGGCGAGCTGCTCCCCGGCGTGTTCCACGTTTCGGCGCGCGCTTTGGCTGCTCAGTCGCTCTCCATCTTTGGCGACCATCAGGATGTTATGGCTGCACGTCAGACCGGTTTTGCTATGTTGGCTACCAGCTCGGTACAGGAGGTTATGGACCTCGCAGGTGTGGCACACATCGTGGCTCTTAACACCCGCATCCCCTTTGTGCATTTCTTCGACGGCTTCCGCACCTCACACGAGATTCAGAAGGTAGAGCTTATGGAGATGGAGAGCCTTGCTCCTCTGTTCAACAAGGAGGCCCTGGCCGCCTTCCGCACTCGCGCTCTCAACCCCGAGCACCCCGTAACTCGTGGTACTGCCCAGAATCCCGACATCTATTTCCAGACCCGCGAGGCCAGCAACAAGTTCTACGACGCTGTGCCCGACGCTGTGGCTGAGGCTATGAAGCAGATTTCCGCTATCACTGGTCGCAACTACGCCCCCTTCACCTACTATGGCGCACCCGATGCAGAGAATGTAATCATCGCTATGGGCTCCATCACAGAGACCATCAAGGAGGTTGTTGACTACCTTACTGAGAAGGGTGAGAAGGTGGGTGTTGTTACCGTACACCTCTACCGTCCTTTCTCGGTGAAATACTTGGGCGCTGTGCTGCCCGAGACCACCAAGCGCATCTGCGTTTTGGACCGCACCAAAGAGCCCGGTGCCAACGGCTGCCCCCTCTACTTGGATGTTGTTGAGGCCTTTGCAACCTGCAAGGATATTCCCTCGGAGAATAAACCCCTCATCATCGGTGGCCGCTATGGTCTTTCGTCGAAGGACACCACCCCTGCACAGATGCTCGCAGTATTTGAGAACCTGAAAGCCGACGAGCCTCGCAACCAATTCACCGTTGGTATTGTCGATGATGTTACCAACCTCTCGCTGCCCGTAGGCAAGGAGATTTCGATGGCCAAAGAGGGTACTTTCGAGGCTGTGTTCTATGGTTTGGGTGCCGACGGTACTGTGGGTGCTAATAAGAACTCCATTAAGATTATTGGTGGCACTACCGACAAGTATTGCCAAGCATATTTCTCCTACGACTCCAAGAAGTCGGGCGGCTACACCTCGTCGCACCTTCGCTTTGGCGACAGCCCCATCCGCTCGCCCTACTTGGTGACCACTCCCGACTTTGTGGCTTGCCACGTTCCTTCGTATGTAGATAAATACGACGTGTTGAAGGGTCTTAAACGCGGTGGTTCGTTCCTTCTGAACAGCGTTCACGACGCCGAGCAGACTTTGGCTACCCTGCCCCTGCATATGAAAGCCTATATGGCCAAGAAGCAGATTCGCTTCTACATCATCAACGCCACCAAGATTGCTGCCGAGATTGGCTTGGGCAACCGCACCAACACTATTATGCAGTCGGCATTCTTCAAGATTGCAGGCGTTATCCCCTACGAGCAGGCTGTTGAGGAGATGAAGAAGGCTATCTACAAATCCTACGGCAAAAAGGGCGAGGATATTGTCAATATGAACTACGCTGCTGTGGACAAAGGTGGCGAGGTTGAGGAGGTTGTGATTCCTGCCGAGTGGGCCGACTTGGTTGAGCCCGAGGCTGAGTGCGCTGGCGCAGAGTGCGACAAGCCCGCTTTCGTGAGGGAGATTTGCGAGCCTATCAACAACCTCAAAGGCGACCTTCTGCCCGTAAGCGCCTTCAATGGCCGCGAGGATGGCACTTGGGACAATGGCACTGCTGCCTACGAGAAACGTGGTATTGCAGTGAAGGTGCCCGAGTGGATTTCGGAGAACTGTATCCAGTGCAACCAGTGCGCCTTTGTCTGCCCCCACGCAGCTATCCGTCCCTTCCTTCTGACCGAGGAGGAGGCAGCTATGGCTCCCGAGGGTTTGGCTCTGCGTCAAGGTTTGGCTCAGACCAAAGAGTATAAGTTCCGCATCCAGCTTTCGCCTCTGGATTGTACAGGTTGTGGCAACTGCGTTGATGCTTGTCCTGCCAAGACCAAAGCTCTTGTTATGCGTCCTTTGGAGGAGCAGATGGGCGAGCAGGCTAACTGGGACTTTGTAACCAAGAAGGTTGGCTACAAAGAGGGCGTTATGGATAAGACCAAGACTATCAAAGGCAACCAGTTTGCACAGCCTCTGTTTGAGTTCTCGGGTGCTTGTGCAGGTTGCGGTGAGACTCCCTATATTAAGACCATTACCCAGCTCTTTGGCGACAGGATGATGGTTGCCAACGCAACGGGTTGTACCTCTATCTACTCTGGCTCGGCCCCCTCGACTCCCTATTGCACCAACGCTAAGGGTCACGGTCCTGCTTGGGCAAACTCGCTCTTTGAGGACAACGCCGAGTTTGGTTTGGGTATGAAGATTGCCATTGAGAAACGTCGCGATATGCTCGCTTCGAAGATGGCCGAGGCTATCGCTTCGTGCGAGTGCTGCTCGGAGGAGTTGAAAGCCGTTATGCAGGAGTGGATTGATGGCCGTCACAGCAGCGCAACAAGCGCCGAGGTGGCTGAGCGTCTGCTTCCTTTGGCTGAGGCTTGCGGCTGCGACATCTGCAAGGCTATCGTTGAGCAGAAAGACCTCTTGGTTAAGAAGTCGCAGTGGATTATCGGTGGCGACGGCTGGGGCTACGACATTGGCTTCGGTGGCGTGGACCACGTTTTGGCTTCGGGCGAGGATGTAAACATCCTGATTGTTGATACGGAGGTATATTCCAATACTGGTGGTCAGTCGTCGAAATCGACCCCCGTGGGCGCTGTGGCTAAGTTTGCTTCGGCTGGTAAGCGCATCCGCAAAAAAGATATTGGCGCTATCGCAATGACCTACGGCTATGTATATGTAGCACAGGTGTCGATTGCCAACCCCAACCAACTCCTTACCGTATTGCGCGAGGCTGAGGCCTACAACGGTCCTTCGCTCATCATCGCCTACGCTCCCTGTATCAACCACGGCATCAAGGGTGGTATGACTCGCAC
>JAGBVY010000093.1 GCA_017630115.1 Tidjanibacter sp.
ATTTTGAATTGAAAAAAAACGCGGGTATCTTTTTTAATACCCGCGTTTTTAATGGCCAATGGCCAATAGCTAAAAATTCTTGCCGAAACTCACATACACGCCTCCGAGGGGGTTGCGATTGGTGCCGCTGGCCAGAATGGTCAGAGGGCCGAGTGAGGTGTGGTAGGTGTATTTCAGGCCAAAGCCCGAGAGGGTATCCTCAAAGCGGAACATACGTCTGAAATCGTTGTCCTGAATCAGAAGGTTGTAGATGGCCGAGAGGTAGTGGTTTTTGGCTACCATAACACGGCCCTCAATAGCTCCCACCATCACCGAGTTGTCGAAGAGTTCGATGTGTTGAACGCCCACGAAAGGCATTTGTTGGGGCATATATCGTGCGGGCAAAATTCCGCCAAAGCAGTTGTAGTAGGGGTAGGTTGGTTTCATACCAATCAGTGTGCGACCATAGAGCGAGGGAACAAGTGTGGCCCAACTGCCCAGCGATAGTGCGCTTGTGAACTCATACTGCAACGATGCAAAGGGGGTGTGGTTGTGAATCTCTATGCCGTTGTTGGTGTGGAGTGTGTAGTCCACATCGAGCGACCAGCCTCGTGTGGGCACATAGATGTCGTTGAGGTTGTCGTAGTGGCCCGAGATGTTGTAGTTGATGTAGGCTTCGGGCTCAACCTCTATTTTGCCATTTTGGTAGAATGTTTCGCTATAATTGAAGAAGTCGGCCTCGACGCCTGCCGAGATGTTGAAATTTCTCAGGTATATGTCCGAGAATCTGATTGCCAGATTGTGGTAGTCGAATGTTGATGTGTGGGAGCGTTTGTCGCCGTTGTAGTAGGCGAAGTTGTTGTACTGGTAGCGGTAGGCAAACGAAAACTCACCGAAGAAAACTCTACTGCTCGACGCTTTGAGCTGCACATAGGGGCTTTCGCTCAGACGTGTAGTCAGGGCGATGCGTGGCTTAAAATAGTTGTTTGCGAGTGTCATCTCGGTGCCCAATAGGAGCGAGGCCAACTCGTGGGAGTCGAAGCGGAAGCCAACGTGCACCGAGGCGTTTTGGCGCTCATCCACGCCGATTACAAGGTCGTAGGGAGCTTGATTGGAGAGCGAGTACTTCACGAAGTCGAAACCACCGAGGTTGCGTATCTGCTCAATATTGTCGTTGAACTCTTTGCGTGTGACAGTGGTGTAGGGCCTGAGGTTCAGATAGCGCGAGATGAGGTTGCGCTCGCGCTTGGAGAATCCTTTGAGGGTGATACTGCCAATACGCAGCAGAGCATCTTGCGAGTAGTGTTTGTCGCGCTTGGGTGGCATATAACCCTCGGGTAGGCCAATTTTTTTGCGGAGTTCTTGGAGTCCTTCGCGGTGGCGGTCGGCCTCACGTTGGACACGCATCAGGAGCGAATCGACCGCCTCGGTGTTGAAACTTGCGGCGGTATAGGGTGCAATCTCAGGGTGGATGTAGTAGTCGCAGTCGGCCAGATTGCGCTCATATTTGTCGCGTCCGAGGAAGGTGGTCAGTTGCTCGAAGATGATAATCATATTCTCCACATCGGTGTCGGTGCGTATGCCGTCCGATAAATCGACGCCAATGACAATCTCGGCTCCCATATCGCGTACAACATCAATGGGGAAGTTGTTATAGACACCGCCATCGACCAAGACCATATCTTTGTATTTCACGGGCTTAAATACTCCCGGTATGGACATACTGGCACGAATGGCTGCCGACAGACTGCCTCCACGAGCAACATACTCGCTACCGGTGTTCATATCGTAGGAAACGCACGCAAAGGGGGTGGGGAGTTTGTCGAAGGAGTCGATGTGTTGATAGCCGAGTAGCAACTCGTTGAGCTGGTCCATAAACTTGTCGCCACGCACAATGCCGCTCGGCATTGAGATGTCGTCGGTTGAGAGCAGAACGTCAAACATATAAGCGTCGTCTTTCTGCTTGTCGGCGAAGAGTTGTTTGTCGCGTGCGTTGCGGTCGGTAAAGACGTCAAACCAGTTCATCGAGGTGTAGAGTTCCTCAATCTCCTCAATGGTGTAGCCAACGGCATAGAGGCCTCCAATGATTGAGCCTATGGATGTGCCGGCGATGTAGTCGATGGGGATTCCGGCCTCCTCAATAGCCTTAATCACACGCAGTTGGGCAGCGCCTTTTGCACCGCCTCCGCTCAGTACCAAGCCTACGCTTTTGCGGTTGGGGGCGGCGGGGTCGTCTATCTTCTTTGGGGTTTGGGCTAGTGTGCTACCGGGGGTAAGGAGGAGTATGGCTCCGAGTAGTAGGCCTACTATTTTTGTGCTAAGACTGCTTTTCATAATCGTGTCGGTATGTGTTATTGTGTGGTTTGTTGTGGTGTTTGTGCCGAACAAAGAGGACCTCTCGTTTGTTGCTACGAGAAGTCCTCTTGCAGGATTGGGGTATTTGTTGCCTTAGCCTTTGATTGTGCCTTGTTGTGGCTCAGGAGTTGGGCTATGGCTCTACTCTCTATTCGTAGCTGCCCGATTTAAGCATTGCCACCTCTTTCTCGGTGAGGAAGCGCCACTCGCCACGTTTGAGTTTCTGCTTCGTCAGGCCGGCGAAATAGACCCTATCGAGTTTGCCAACGTGGTAGCCCAAGTGCTCAAACATACGCCTTACGATACGGTTGCGGCCGGAGTGAATCTCAATGCCCACAGCATTTTTGCATTTGGGGTCATCCACATAGCATACGTCGTCGGCAGCGATGTCGCCATCTTCGAGGGTTATACCGAGGATGAGTTGCTCCAAGTCGGCCCTTGTGAGGTGCTTATCGAGGCTTACCTGATAGATTTTTTTCTTCTCGTAGGTGGGGTGGGTCAGTTTTTTGGCCAAGTCGCCGTCGTTGGTCAGCAGCAGCACGCCAACGCTATTTTTGTCGAGTCGGCCTACGGGATAGATGCGCTCGGTACAGGCGTTGCGTACCAAGTCCATAACGCTTTTGTCGGCGTGGGGGTCGTCGAGAGTGGTCACAAAGCCTTTGGGCTTGTTCATCACAATATAGACCTTCTTCTCGTTTTCGATTTTCTCGCCATTGTAGCGCACTTCGTCGCCGGGCATAACCTTTGTGCCAAGCTCGGTTACAACCACGCCATTGACGGTGATGGAGCCCGATGTGATATACTCGTCGGCCTCACGACGTGAGCAGATGCCCGACATCGAGATGTAACGGTTCAGACGAATTGCGCCATCCTGCTCGGGTGCAGCATAGCTGGGATAGTTGTCGAGGGTGTAGTGGTTGGCGGTGTTGATGTAGGTCTTGGGCTCGGTGCGACGCTCGGTGCGACGGGGTGCACCACCTCGTGTGGGACGACCCTCACGACGCTCACGACTGAATGTGCGCTCGCCACCCTCGCGGTTGAACGAACGCTCGGTGCGGTCGAAACTTCTGCGCTCGCCGCCCTCGCGGTTGAACGAACGCTCGGTGCGGTCGAAACTTCTGCGCTCGCC
>JAGBVY010000094.1 GCA_017630115.1 Tidjanibacter sp.
AAACTCAGTAAACTCAGTAAACCCAGTAAACCCAGTAAACCCAGCATATAGGGCTTATCTCCCTAAACTCCTTACTTTTTCTAACCTCCCTCCACTTTTGCATTTCCCATTTCATTTGGCTGGCTCACGTTAAATTAGTGTTACCACGATTTTAATTTTTTGTTAATTAGTCGCTCGGCGGTTGGACTACCATAAAAATAAAAGTACATTTGTGACGTGAAAAACCGATAATTCACTAAAAACTAAAAGTATAAATGTCTGTTGTTTACACTTTCGCCGTCGTAGTGCTGCTTTTTTTGGCCATTGGCGGTTTGTATGTGGGTGTTTCGAATGACGCCGTAAACTTTCTCAACTCGGCGCTCGGCTCTAAGGCTGCACCCAAAAAAGTAATCCTCACCATCGCCTCTTTGGGTATTATCATCGGTGCGCTCACTTCGAGCGGTATGATGGAGGTGGCTCGTAGTGGTGTCTATCACCCCGAGTTCTTCACTTTCAGCGAGGTTATGACCCTCTTCCTCGGTGTGATGTTTGCCAACGTCATACTCTTGGATGTATTCAACTCGTTGGGTCTGCCCACCTCAACCACTGTGGCTCTGGTATTTGGTCTTTTGGGCTCGGCCATTGCTGTGTCGCTCCTGAAAGAGCCTGTGATTGGCGCCGATGGCAACCCTGAGGTGCTTATCAATTCGGGCAAGGCGTTGGCAATGATTGCCGCCATCCTTCTCTCGGTGGTGTTGGCTTTCATTACGGGTACGGTGCTGATGTTCCTGAGTCGCCTGCTCTTCACGTTCCGCTATCACAAACAGCTCCGTCGTTGGGGCGCTCTGTGGTGTGGCGTGGCCTTCACCATCATTGTCTATTTCGCCCTCATCAAGGGTCTGAAATCGTCGGGCTTGGCGGTGGATTTGGTGGCCTACATCAACGACAACACTCTGATGTGTCTGTTGATTGTCTTTACAGTCAGCTCGCTTCTGATGTTTGTGTTGCAGAGCCTCAAAGTCAATATCCTGAAAATAACCATCTTGGCAGGCACATTCTCGTTGGCATTGGCATTTGCTGGTAACGACCTTGTAAACTTTATTGGTGTACCCTTGGCAGGTTTGGATTCGTGGAAGATTGCAAGCCAGACGGGAGATGTCGATATGTTTATGGGTGCTCTCAACGACCCCGTTAAGGCCGACACCGTATTCCTCCTGTTGGCAGGCTTGATTATGATTTTGACACTCTGGACCTCCAAGAAGACCGAGAATGTGAGCGACACCGAGCTGAGCCTCACCTCCACTCAGGATGAGGGTGCCGAAAAATTTGGCTCGTCGGCATTTTCGCGTGCTATCGTTAGGGTGGCTGTTGGTTGCAGCCGTTGGTTTGAGGACCACACCCCCAAGCGTATGAGGGTGGCAGTGGCACGCCGTTTCGAGGCTCCTTCGGCCTCGGAGTTGGGCGACGACTACGGCCAGTATGACCTCATCCGCGCCGCTGTAAACCTCACCGCAGGCTCGATGCTCATCATCATTGGTACATCGCTCCAACTGCCCCTCTCGACCACCTACGTCACCTTTATGGTGGCTATGGGTTCGTCGCTTGCCGACAAGGCGTGGGGTCGTGAGAGTGCCGTCTATCGCATCACGGGTGTTATCACCGTTGTGGCAGGTTGGTTCCTCACTGGTTTGGCAGCCTTTGTGCTCTCGATGATTATTGCTCTGCTGCTCACTTGGGGTGGTATGGTTGCTATCGTGGCAATCTCGCTCTTGTGCATCTATGTGATGATTCCCAAGAAGAAAAAAGCCGAGGAGGCAGAGAACGTTAAGGTGCGCTTCACCAACAACGAGCAGGAGGCTTTGGGCGACATCATCACCGAGGTGTGCCAGACTATGCAGACCACAACCGACATCTACGCTCAGACCATTGCTGCAACCCTCAAAGAGGACCGCAAGGCCCTGCGTGGCTTGGTGCGTCAGTCCAACGACCTCTTCTATGCAGCTCGTGAGAGGAAGTATGCAATGCTGCCTACACTCCACAAGTTCCACGAGGAGAACTACATCGACACCGGCCACTACTATGTTCAGGTTGTCGATTACATCAGCGAGATGTGTAAGGCTCTTGTCCACATCACCCGTCCCTGCTTCGAGCATATCGACAACAACCATCGTGGTATGAGCGAGGAGCAGGTGGAGGATTTGACCACCATCAACAACTCCGTATCGGAACTCTACGGCCGCATCAACGATATGTTGCAGTCCAACGACTTCGCTACCATCGACCTTGTGTTGGCTATGCGTGACGAGCTCTTCGACCTTATAGCTCAGGCTATTAAGAACCAGCTTCGTCGTATTCAGAACAACTCTACCTCGACCAAGGCAAGTATGCTCTACCTGACCATCCTCAACGAGACCAAGACGATGGTTTTGCAGAGCCGCAACTTGCTCAAATCGCAGAAGTATTTTATAGAGGCGCAGGCTACCGAATCCAAGTAGCGAGCACATCTTGCGGGTGACTACTGCGTTGCCCTGCGATAAATCCCCTCCGAGTTTACGCCAAAGTAAACTCGGAGGGGATTTTCTTGTGCGCCTTGTATTCATCCCGCAATATGCACTCGCCCTCGGCTGTGCCTTGTGGGCTTTCGGCTGTGCCTTGTGGGTGCTTTTTGCACCAAGCTTCGGCTCGCAAGTTCCTCATTTACGTTTAGTAAACTGCGGACTTGCTCCCTTGCTTGGCACAAAAATCCCTCCACAAAACCCAGCCGAC
>JAGBVY010000095.1 GCA_017630115.1 Tidjanibacter sp.
AGTGGTGGTGGAGTGGGGCCATACGGAAGATGCGCCTACCCTCACCAAAGCGTTTGCGCGAGTAGCGGAAGTAGCCTGTCTGAATCATCACCGACAATACCTCAACCAGATAGATGCCACAGAGTATGGGCAGCAACAACTCCTTGCGGATGGCCAGAGCAAAGACGGCAATAATACCGCCAATGGCCAAGCTACCCGTATCACCCATAAATACCAGTGCGGGGTTGCAGTTGTACCACAAGAAACCAATCAGCGCACCCACGAAAGCGGCTCCAAAGACGGCCAACTCGCCACTGCCGGGGATGTACATAATGTTCAGGTAGTCGGCATAGATGACGTGGCCTGAGAGGTAGGCCAAGATAGATAGCACCACCGCAATAATGGCGCTCACGCCGGTGTTGAGTCCGTCGAGTCCGTCGGTGAGGTTGGAGCCATTCGATACGGCGGTGATGATAAATATGGCCACAAGTATGTAGAGTCCCCACGTCAGTAGGTCCCCCGTCTTGCCCTTGATGGGAACGAAGAAGTGGTAGTCCATCTCGTTGTTCTTCACAAATGGGATGGTGGTCTTGGTGCTCTTCTCGCCAATGTAGTACTCCTCGACCCTTTGGCTTACGGTGCCGTCGCCCTCGATAATCTCCACAACCTCGCTACTTTTGGTTGCGGTGTTCTTATCGACCACCACCACCTGCTCCGAGAAGCACATAACTGTGCCCACGATGATGCCGAGGCCCACCTGACCCACAATTTTGAATTTGCCTTTCAGGCCATTTTTATTCTTACGAAAGACCTTGATATAGTCGTCGGCAAAGCCCAGCGCACCGAGCCAGACGGTGCTGATAATCATCAGCCAGACGTAGATGTTGCTCAAATCGCCCAACAAAAGTATGGGTATGAGCACCGAGATGAGGATGATGATGCCGCCCATTGTGGGTGTGCCTTTTTTCTCCATCTGTCCTGCAAGGCCAAGGTCGCGAATATCCTCGCCAATCTGTTTGCGCCTAAGAAAGCGAATCAACTTGCCACCGAAGATTGAGCCAATCAGCAGTGCGAGGATAATTGCGCCCACCGAGCGGAATGATAAGTACTGAAACATACCCAATCCGGGGATGTCGAAGTTTTGTTCGAGATACTTTACTAACGAATAAATCATCTTTACTTTATATTATTTTTTATTTATTCAGCCTGAGTTTGTAAATTATTGCAAAACTATATGTGGTATTTCTAAAAATCTTAATATATGGCTACTGTTCCAATGTGCGGAAATAGGCCTCCACCTCTTCTTGGTCGGAGAAGTGGCGACGCTCGGTACCCACAATCTGGTAGTCCTCGTGGCCCTTGCCGGCAATCAGCACAACATCGCCACTCTGGGCCATACGCAGCGCGGTGCGGATGGCTTGTGCGCGGTCGGTGATTGTGAGGTAGTTGTTGCGCCCCACAACGCCCTGTTCCATATCGGCCAATATGGCCTCGGGGCTCTCGGTGCGGGGGTTATCGGAGGTGAATATGGCGGTGTGGGAGCCCTCGGCAGCTATGGCGGCCATCTCAGGACGCTTGCTCCTATCGCGGTCGCCACCACAGCCACATACAGTAATGAGGCGGTGGGCCTGACCTACGTCGTTGATTGTCGAGATGACGTTGGCCAGAGCATCGGGTGTGTGGGCATAATCAACCACAGCTGTAATGCCCGTAGCAGAGCGGAAAGTTTGGAATCGACCACATACGCTCCTGAGCGAGCTTAGGGCCACAAGCACTTCGTCGCGGTCGAAGCCTACGAGCGTGGCGGCCTTATAGACTGCCGTGAGGTTGTAGCCATTGAACCTACCCAGCAGGTGTGACCACATCTGCTGACCGTCGATTTCCAGCAGCATACCTTCGAGCGAGGTCTCTACAATCTTTGTGTTGGTCGTGCCAATGCCCCTGAGCGAGTAGGTCTGTTTTTGGGCCTTGCAATTCTGCAACATAACCGCTCCATTCTTATCGTCGGCATTTACCAAAGCCCAACTGCTCTTTGGCAGGCCGTCGAAGAGCAACTTCTTGGCCCTGATATACTCGCCAAAGGTTTTGTGGTAGTCGAGGTGGTCGTGGGTGAGGTTGCTGAACAGCGCACCCTTAAACGATAGACCTGTGGTGCGGTGTTGCACCAAACTGTGCGATGAAACCTCCATAAAGCAGTAGCCACAACCCTCGCTGACCATCTCGGCCAAGAGTCGGTTGAGGGTAATAGCGTCGGGGGTGGTGTGGGTAGAGTGGATGCTACGAGAGCCCACCTTATAGACCACCGTTGAGATGAGTCCTGCCTTATAGCCCAACTTTTCGGTCAGCTCATAGAGTAGGGTGGCGGTAGTGGTCTTGCCATTGGTGCCCGTCACTCCCACCAACATAAGTTGCTCGCTGGGACGACCATAGAAGTTCGCCGCTATCCATCCCAAGGCGTGGCTACTATTATCCACAACAACATAGCTAACATTGGGCTCTATCTCTGTGGGGAGTTCCTCACAAATGACCACATCAGCACCCTTTTCGGTGGCTGAGTGGATGAAACGGTGGCCATCGACCACAGTACCTCTGATGGCTGCAAAGAGTGCCCCCTTGCGTGCCTCGCGTGAGTCCATTGTAAGCAATTCCACCTCGTTCTCGGTGGGGCCTACAATCTCCCTTATATCAACTCCTTCGAGTAATTGGTTCAGTCTCATATCTTTGTGTAAATCTGTTCTGTCAAACTAAACTTATTTCGTGTTGGTTACCTCCAATCGCAGTCTTACCTCGCAGGGGAGTTTGCCCTCCACCACGCTCTGCTCTACAACACTGCCTTGGCCAGAGAAACTAACCTTGCAGCCCGCTTGTTCGAGCGTGTAGAGTGCATCCCTCAGACCCATACCCACCACATCGGGCACTTCGGTCACAAAGCTCTCGCCCTGCTCATTGCCGTAGTTTACACTCACAGCCTTTTCAACAGCCTCGTCACAGCTCCTTTTGGCGTGGGGGGCTGAGGCCATACCTTTGGTGGCTGATGTGTGCCACTCGGGGTCGTGGGCGTAGATATATTCGGCAATCTCCTTAAAAACGGGTAGAGCCACACCTGCGCCGGTGTAGTACTTTATCTCGCTTGCCGCTTTGGGGGTCTTAATCGATACAATGCAGCTATACTTGGGGTTGTCGGCGGGGAAGTAGCCGACAAAGGTGGCCAAGTACTCCCTGTTTCCATTTTTGTCGATGTAGGCCGTCTGACCCCTTCTATTTTTGGGTAGCATAACCTGAGCTGTGCCGGTCTTGCCTGCCACCGCAAAGGGTAACTTAGAGAGGGCGTGACCTGTTCCCTCTTTGGCCGTTATGACCGCCTCCATACACTCCTTTAAGGCGGCCAAGGTGGAGGGTTTGCAGATGGCCGGATTGACCACCTCCGTCTGGAACTCCTCAATCACCACTCCGTCCTTCTCGATGCGTTTTACGAGCACGGGGGTAATGAGTTTGCCATTGTTGGCCACAGCATTGTAGAACATCAGCACCTGCATCGGGGTCATATCGAGCTCGTAGCCATAGGCTGTTTGGGCCAAGGTGGTGTGCGACCAACCGCCACTTTTCCTATTAGAGGGGTCTTTTATGGCTCTGAAACCCAAGCCTTTCAGGCGTTGGATGTCGCTGACCTTATCCAAGCCGATGGAGTTGATATAGTTTACCCACCTCTCGGGCTCTTTGCCATAGGTGTCGGTGACGGTCTTTACAAATCCAATGTTCGACGACTCCACGAAGATACCTTTAAGCGTGGTCTTGCCCGTCTTGTTGCCCACAACGTGGGTATCTCTAATCGTCAGGCCGTTTATCTGAGCCGAAGGCTTCGTGCCGCAGTTAATCTTGCGGTCAATCGACAGACCCGCCTCGTCAATCAAAGCCATCAGCGACACCGCCTTGAAGGTCGAACCGGGTGAGCCGTGCCAACGTATGGCGTAGTTGAAGTCGTCCTCCATAGTTCCCTCAGGGTGGCGGGTGAGGTTGGCCATAGCTCTAATCTCGCCCGTGGAGCACTCCACAACCACCGCAGTGCCGTCGAGAGCTTTGTTTTCTTCGAGCTTGCGACGCAGAGCACCCTCCACAACATCCTGCAAGTCGATATCAATGGTGGTGTGGATGTCGTTGCCATCTTTGGCGGGGGAGTTTATGGTGTCGATGATTGGCACCTTCGAGCTATGACGTGCGTCGAGCCACAAGAAACGGTTTACTCCGTCCGAGGCCTTCATCTCTTTCTCATAGGCCTTTTCCACGCCACTCGAAATGGTGTACGAAGCCAGCGAGCCGTGGAGTTTTTGGCGTATGGTGGCGGGCTCAACAATGAGTCCATATTTGCGTTGCATAAGCGGGAATTGGCGCAAGCGGTTGTACTCCCACTGATTCAGCGCCCTCTTGGTTACAAACGGGCGGCTATAATAGGGCTTGGCCAACTTGCGCATACAGGTATCGCGCGTCTTAATCAGGAAGTCGTCGTAGTACCTCGGGCTCTTGCCAAACATAGCCGAGAGAGAGTCGCACAGGGCGGGGCGCAGGATGTTGAAGATGGAGTCGGTGAGGGCCTCGGCGTGCAAATCGAGTCTTATGCGGTAGCCACGAGCGTCGGTTGTAAGCACGGCACCCGAGCGGTCATAGACGTTGCCACGATAGCCCTCCACCTCCTCGGTGGTGAAGCACTTATCCTGCGAGAGATTCCTCAGAGGCTCGCCGTTGGGGCCCCATTGGGTGATGAGTATCTGAGCAATTATGCCCAAAGAGAGCAGGGCGAAGATGATGTACATCTTCCTCACCTTTATCTGGATGCTCTTTTTTATGCGACCCGGGTGGGGGTCGATGGCTTTATTATCTTTCGGATCTCTCATCTTTGCGGATTACTACGGGTGGAATGGTGTTCTGACGGATGTCAATCTTGCGGGCCTTAATCTCCTCTTCGAGGTTGATGTAGCGCACCGTATTGAGCCTCTTGGAGGAGAGCAAAAGCGCCTCCGAGCGGAGTTGCTGCAACCTCAGGCGCGAGCTTATCTCCTCACGCAAAGTGCGCTGGGCGTTGAAAATGTAGCCCATATAGAGTATGATAAGCAGACAACAATAGAGCATAAAGGGGTAGTAGCGACGTATCCCGGGGCGGTAGAGTAGCTCGCCCGAGAAAAAATCTTTCGTGCCACCCCTCTTGGGGCGGTTTATGTCGCTTGGCTTTACAGCACCTGTGGGTTTATGGTCGCCCTTTGGTGCGGTGCTCTGTCGGCCGTTTTTGCTAAGTCCCATTTTTTTTGAGTTGTCAGTTGTCAGTTATCAGTTATCAGTAATATGAGTGGTTTGGAGGTGGAAATCTATCTCTTCTCGGCCACTCTAAGTTTGGCACTGCGTGAGCGGGGGTTGCGCTCGACCTCCTCGGCGGTGGGTACAATGGCCTTCTTGCTCACTGCTACCCAAGGGGTGGTGGCGTTGCCATAAAAATCTTTTTCCACACGACCCTCGAAGTTGCCCGTCTTGATAAAATTCTTTACCAAGCGGTCTTCGAGCGAGTGGTACGATATAACACAAAGGCGACCTCCGGGGCGGAGGACTTTCAGGCTCTGTTCGAGCGCCATCTTCAAGGCCTCCATCTCGCCATTGACCTCAATACGCAATGCCTGAAATAGCTTGGTCAGGAACTTGGCACCATCCTTCTTGGGGGTGCAGGGTGCTACGGCCTCTATTAGCTCGCCTGTGGTGGTAATCTCCTTGGTGGAGCGGTAGCGCACAATGCACGAGGCTATTTTGTAGGTCGTATCCAACTCGCCATACTCCTTGAAAATACGAGCCAAATCCTCTGCCGAGTAGGTGGCAATAAGTTCTCGCGCGGAGAAGGTGGCCCTCTGATTCATCCTCATATCCAGCGGAGCGTCGGCCTTGAACGAGAAACCCCTCTCGGCGGTGTCGAAGTGGTGGGACGATACGCCCAAGTCGGCCAAGATGCCATCTACCTCACCGTCGGCCACACCACGCAGGCGCAACTGCGAGCGCAGAAAACGAAAATTGCTCTCCACAAAGAAGTGCCTCTCGTCGCCAGTCATATTGGCCTTGGCATCGGCATCTTGATCGAAGGAGAAGAGTGTGCCCTCATCGGAGAGAGAGGCGAGGATTAAGCGCGAGTGGCCGCCACCGCCAAAGGTCAAATCGGCATATATGCCATTGGGTTTGATGTCCAAACCTTCAATGCTTTCGTCGGCGAGTGCGGGGGTATGGTAAATCTCGGTCATAGCGTTTTCTTACAAAGTATTGAAATACTTTGTAAAGGTACGCTATTTGCTACGAAGATTGCAACAAAAACCGCAGAAAGTTATTAACAATTTTAACTAAGGGAAATTTTGGCCCTCTCGCAGAGAGTTTTAGGCTCTTTCGACAAGCACAACGGCGTAGGCAGCCACGCCCTCGCCACGCCCTGTGAAACCCAACTTCTCGGTGGTGGTGGCCTTAATCGAAACCCTGCCAATGTCGGTGCCCATAACCTCGGCCAAGCGCTCGCGCATAGAGTCTATATGGGGGCGCAGTTTGGGCCTTTCCAAAGCTATGGTAATATCCACATTGCCAAGCTCATAGCCCTCCTCTCGCACAAGGCGCATTGTGTGGGCCAAAAGGAGTGTAGAGTCGATACCTTTGTAGGCGGGGTCGGTGTCGGGAAAATGTTTTCCAATGTCGCCTGCGGCAATAGCGCCATGCAGTGC
>JAGBVY010000096.1 GCA_017630115.1 Tidjanibacter sp.
CAAAATTCAAAATTCAAAATTCAAAATTATTTTGACTTAAGGCGTTAGACGTTAGACACACAGCCAAAGGCACAAAACTAACCTCTCCGTCGCTTACGCGACACCTCCCCTGACATAGGGGAGGAGTGGTTGTGGGACGAAAAACTGGTCGGGAGCACCACCCTCACAAAACAGGACTTGTCCTGCGGCTGGGTTTTGTGAGGCGAGAGCAAGGCTTGCGTAGCTGAGGAAACCGCAGTTTACTGGGCGTAAATGAGGATTTCCGAAGCAAGCGTAACGCAGCTATCGCCCACAAGGCACAGCCGTTAGTCGTTAGACGTTGGACGTTAGACTATTTAGTGCCGCTATCTCCTCGGGCCACAAAGCCTCGTCGATGGTTTCGAGCACCAAGGGCATATTGTCAAATCGAGCATCGCCGGCAATAAAGCGGAAGCAATCCCAGCCAATCTGACCTTGACCAAGCCTCTCGTGGCGGTCGATGCGGCTACCCAGAGGGCGCATAGCCTCGTTGAGGTGCATACCCCTCAGGTAGGAGAGCGAGATAATGGAGTCAATCTTGCGGAAGGTGGCCTCACACGCCTCCGTAGAACTAAGGTCGTAGCCCGCGGCAAAGGCGTGGCAAGTGTCGATGCAGTAGCCCACACGACTCTTGTCCTCAACGTGGTCGATGATGAAGGCTATCTGCTCAAACTCGTGACCAAGGTTGGTGCCCTGACCTGCGGTATTTTCGATGACAGCTGTCACACCCTCAGTTCTGTCGAGAGCAATGTTGATGCTTTCGGCCACACGACGGAGACTCTCCTCTAAGCCCACTCGTCCGAGGTGGCTGCCGGGATGGAAATTCAGACGGTCGAGCCCGAGTTGCTGACAACGACGCATCTCCTCCACAAACGACTCACGCGACTTAGCAAGCCCCTCCGAGTCGGGATGACCAAGGTTTATCAGGTAGGAGTCGTGGGGAAGTATCTGGTGGGGAGCATAGCCAAGCTCCCAGCAGGCGGTCTTGAAAGCCTCAATGTCGCCCTGAGAGAGTGCAGGGGCCAACCACTGACGTTGATTTTTTGTAAAAAGGGCAAATGCCGTTGCACCTATGGCGTGGGCATTGCGGGGTGCATTAACTAAACCGCCTGCGGCTGATACGTGTGCTCCAAAGTATTTCATAGTCAAAAAAGATTCTCTACGGGTTTATGCTAAATGGTTGTGCTTTTTATCGCATTACAAATATACGCATATCCAACTAAAAATGCTATATTTGCGTTGTAATAATTATTTATATAGGTATAGCCAAAACTTATAGCTCCAATGGTGCTTGGCAAGGGTAAACATATTGTGCTGCTACTGGTGGCACTCGTGGTAGGGCTTACACACAGCTCTGCCCAATTTACCATTAGGCGTAGTCAGCCCCAGCGCGAGGAGGCAAAGGTGCCAACTCTACTGGAAACACTCTCCGAGAGCCGCATCACCTCCCAACTGACCAACGACTACTACGACCACGCCGCGTGGGTGGCCGAACGCAACCGCATACGCAAGGAGCGCAACCTCTTCGAGTTGGAGGGGTCGTTCCAGACCTCGGCGCTCCAATTTGAGAACTGGACCGCCGGTGGCGACAACACCTTCTCAGGCTTGGCCACACTCTTTATGCACCACCGCTACAAACACAACAAGTTTACACACGATGTGAGCATAAATGCTCGCTACGGCATCAACTACATCGACAAGACTCCCTTTAAGAATGTCGATGAGGTGAAGATTTCGGAGGTGATGTCGTGGAGCATACGCAATAGTTGGTCCTACTCGGCCACAATCAACTTTCGTACCCAGCTGACCGACGGATTTCAGTCGCGCACCGACCAGACGCTCATATCTACCCTGCTCTCGCCCGGTTTCTTTGACATCTCGGTGGGTTTCACCTACGCCCCCAATGGCGCTCCCTACAAAATTACCCTCTCGCCCATTGCGGGCAATATGATTTCAATGCTCGACGAGAGGCTCTATATGCAGGGTCTGAATGGTGTACCTGCGGGCGAGAAGGTGTTTAGCGCCATAGGTCCTTCGCTCAACGCCTCGTTTGACAAAAAGTTTTGGGCCGACAAGATGCGCTACCGTTCGACGCTCTACATCTTCTCCGACCTCACGTCGCCCCCAACCTGCCGTTGGGACAACTGGTTTGATGTAAACTTGTCGAAATATCTCTCCATAAAACTCTATGGAGTGATCTACTATCTCCAATCGGCCAGCCCTCGCGCACAATATCAATACTCGGCTACCGTTGGTTTATCGTACAAATTCCGCAACAAATAGCACTTCGGACTATGACAAACAATAAAAAAGGGCTATGGTTTCCTTCGCTCGCAGCTGTTATGCTTGCCGTGGGTCTTTGGATGGGCTTCACGCTCGCCGCGAAACTTCCACACAACAACCAATCCACCCCTCAGGAGTACCCCACCACGCAGCGAAGTGGCTCGAAGATAGACCAAACCCTCACTCTAATTGACCGCATCTATGTCGATAGGGTCGATACCGACTCCATTGTGGAGAATCTTATGCACGAGTTGATGTCACAACTCGACCCCCACTCTACCTACATTCCGGCCAAAGATATGCAGGAGATTAACGAGCCTTTGGAGGGAGAGTTCGACGGCATAGGCGTGGTGTTTAATATGACCACCGACACCGTTGTGGTGCTCAACACCGTAGCCGGAGGCCCAAGCTACAAAGCCGGCATATTGGCAGGCGATAGGATTGTGATTGTCGATGGCGACACCGTAGCAGGTCGCAAGATGCCACAAGAGGAAGTCATCGGTCGTCTGCGTGGCAAGCGTGGCACAAAGGTGAGGGTTGGTATCCTCAGGGGCAACAACCCTGCTCCCGTGGATGTGGAGATTGTAAGGGATAAAATTCCGCTGCTGAGTATAGACGCAGCCTTTATGATTCGCCCCGAGATTGGCTTCATTAGGCTCACCAGTTTCTCGCGCACCACCCACCAAGAGTTCCTCAAAGCGGTCCACAAACTCCGCTCGGAGGGTATGAAAAAACTTATCTTCGACCTCAGAAGCAACTCGGGTGGCTACCTCGACCAAGCCATTGCTATGACCAACGAATTTCTTCCCGAGGGCGAGCTTATAGTCTATACAGAAGACCGCGTGGGCAACCAGCAGAAGGAGTATAGCACAGGTCGTGGCACGCTGACCGACATACCCGTAGTGGTGTTGATAGACGATTATAGCGCCTCATCGAGCGAGATTTTGGCAGGAGCACTGCAAGACAACGACCGAGGCACTATTGTAGGCCGACGCTCCTTTGGCAAAGGTCTGGTGCAGAGCCAAATACCGCTTAGCGACGGCTCGGCACTCAGGCTCACGGTGGCTCGTTACTTCACCCCCACAGGTCGCTCCATACAGAAACCCTACACAATGGGCGGTAGCGACTATGGCGACGACATCTTGGAGCGCTACGAGCACGGCGAGATGTTCTCGGCCGACAACATCCAGTTCAACGACTCGCTCCGCTACACCACCCCCAAGGGCAAGGTTGTCTATGGAGGAGGAGGCATTATGCCCGACGTATTTGTCCCCATCGACACGCTCAATATGACCCCATATTACTATGCCGCAACAGGGCTCAATGTGCTCTATCGCTACACAATGGAGTATGCCGACCTCCACCGCCGTGAGATAAACGCCATTGAGAACTTGGAGCAGTTGGAGGCCTTCCTCGATGGCGACGAGAGGCTCTTGGAGGACTTTGTGGCCTATGCCGAGCGTAAAGGTATAGAGCCCAACCAGAAGCAGATTGCCACCTCGGAGCTACTCCTACGTTCGATGCTTAGGGCCTACATTGCACGCAACACATCGTTGCAGGATGTGGGCTACTTCTCGCAGATTGTGCCGATAGACGAAACCCTCTTGAAGGCCTTTGAGATTTTGGAGCAGGAGGAGCAGTAGCAGAGAGTGTCACAATGGGGTAAAGCCGATTGCGGGCAACTGACAAAATGTCAGCCAAAGGCTGTCTGGCACAAAGGTTGATTGACTTAGGGTCGAAACCACTTACCCCAACAAGGTAGCGGAAAAGAAAAACGACAAACTAACAAAATAAAAACTTTAAGCAACTATGAATGTTAAACCACTTTCGGACAGAGTGTTGATTCTGCCCAACCCCGCAGAGGAGAAGACCGCCGGCGGTCTGTTCATCCCCGACACCGCAAAAGAGAAACCACTCGCAGGCAAGGTTGTTGCCGTAGGCCCCGGCACCGCTGAGGTGAAGATGGAGGTCAAAGAGGGCGACACTGTTCTCTATGGTAAGTATGCCGGCACCGAGCTGCATATCGACGGCACCGACTACCTGATTATGAAACAGGCCGACATCGTGGCAGTGATTGAAGGCTAAGTGCTTGGAATTCAAAATTCAAAATTGCGAGCAAGAACAATTAAAAGCCTCCGCAAGAAGAATTAAAATTATTTTGACTTAGGGCGGTCGTCGGTAGGCGGTCGTCGGTAGTCATCCTTTGACTTAGGTCATCAGACGTTTGACGTTTGACGTTAGACCTTAGACTAAAATTAAAAAGATTATGGCAAAAGAGATAAAATACAACGTAGAAGCCCGCGAGCTTCTCAAAGAGGGTGTTGATGCCCTCGCCGACGCAGTGAAAGTAACACTTGGCCCTAAGGGTCGCAACGTTATTATCGGCAAGAAATTTGGCGCTCCCCACATCACCAAAGATGGTGTAACGGTGGCCAAAGAGATTGAGTTGGAGGACAACTTCGCCAATATGGGCGCACAGATTGTCAAAGAGGTTGCAAGCAAGACCAACGACGACGCAGGCGACGGCACAACCACCGCCACCGTATTGGCTCAGGCCATCATTGGCGTAGGTATCAAGAACGTCACCGCAGGTGCCAACCCTATGGACCTCAAACGCGGTATCGACAAGGCAGTAGCAGCCATTGTTGAGAGCCTCCGCAAGCAGAGTCAGGCTGTGGGCGAGAACCTCGAAAAGGTGGAGCAGGTGGCCACAATCTCGGCCAACAACGACGGCTCCATCGGCTCACTCATCGCCGAGGCTGTGGGCAAAGTAAAAAAAGAGGGTGTAATCACCGTTGAGGAGGCCAAAGGCACCGACACACACGTCGATGTAGTTGAGGGTATGCAGTTCGATAGGGGCTACATCTCGGCCTACTTCGTGACCAACACCGAGAAGATGGAGGCCGAACTCGAAAGGCCCTACATCTTGCTGACCGACAAGAAAATCTCCACAATGAAGGAGCTTATGGGCATCTTGGAGCCTGTGGCACAGAGTGGTCGCAGTCTGCTGATTGTGGCTGAGGATGTCGATGGCGAGGCACTGAGCGCACTGGTTGTCAATAGGTTGCGTGGCACACTGAAAATCGCTGCCGTCAAAGCTCCCGGCTTTGGCGATAGGCGCAAAGAGATGCTCGAAGATATTGCCACCCTGACGGGCGCTACGGTAGTCTCGGAGGATAAGGGTATCCGACTCGACGGCGCAGGCATCGACGTTCTCGGTACAGCCGACAAGGTGACCATCACCAAGGACAACACCACCATCGTCGATGGCGCAGGCGACGCCGAGGCTATTGCTGCTCGCGTAGCACAAATCCGCCGCCAGATGGAGCAGACCACCTCCGACTACGACCGCGAGAAACTCCAAGAGCGTCTGGCCAAGTTGGCAGGCGGTGTGGCAGTGCTCTATGTTGGTGCAGCCACCGAGGTGGAGATGAAGGAGAAGAAAGACCGCGTGGAGGATGCTTTGGCCGCCACCCGTGCCGCCATTGAGGAGGGTATCATCCCCGGTGGTGGCGTGGCCTACATCCGTGCTGCTGCCACCATTGAGAATCTCAAAGGCGACAACGACGACGAGACCACAGGTATTGCCATTGTGCGTAGGGCTATCGAAGAGCCCCTGAGGCAGATTGTTGCCAACGCTGGTGGCGAAGGCTCGGTTGTTGTCAATAAGGTTAAGGAGGGCGAGGGCAACTTCGGCTACAACGCTCGTGCCGACCGCTTCGAGGATATGTTTGCCGCAGGTATCATCGACCCCACCAAGGTGGCTCGTGTAGCTTTGGAGAACGCTGCTTCTATCGCTTCGATGTTCCTCACCACCGAGTGCGTCATCGCCGATAAGAAGGAGGAAAATCCCGCTCCGGCAATGCCAGCAGGCGGTATGGGAGGTTACTAATCCGACCAACAAAAACTAAAAAAACGCGGGTATC
>JAGBVY010000097.1 GCA_017630115.1 Tidjanibacter sp.
CAACTTCTGCCTCAAATGGGCGCAGAGTGGTATGGATAGCGATGCCGGTGCGTCGCAACTCTCGGCAGCCATATTTTTTGTGGCCGCCATTTCATCGGCTCTCTACTATTTGCTCACTACTCGGGAGCGTCGATTCTCGTGGAAGGCGTTGGGTGGGGGAGTTCTGCTAGGTGTGGCCAATTTTTTCACCACCTATTTTATGTTCCTCGGCATTGCTAAGATGCCCAGTGGGGTCTTTTTCCCAATCTACCACGTTGGTATAGTTGCGCTGGTCACAACTGTTGGCGTGTGGCTCTTTGGCGAGAGATTGTCGTGGATGCAGATTGTAGGTTTGGGTGTAGCAGCTGTCGGAATAGTTGCATTTTTTGTTTAGAATTCGTATTTTTGTAAGTGGGGCATTGTAGCCCCAATGATGAGAGTGAGTAGTTATAGAGATACGTTAGAGCAGCTTGCACGCTCTGAGAGTGTGCCCCAGAGCCACCTTGCGGCATTGATTGCGATGCCCACGAGGGAGGTTTTGGAGTATGCGGCAGGATTGGCGCGTGAGGTTGCTGAGCAACATTTCGGCCACAAGGTCTATTTGAGGGGCTTGTTGGAGGTGTCGAATGTTTGTGCTGCGGGCTGTTACTACTGTGGCCTAAGGGCTGAGAATCGTGCGCTTGGTCGCTACACACTCACTACGGAGGAGATTTTGGAGAGCTGCGAGGAGGGCTATGGGCTCGGACTCAGGAGCTTTGTGCTGCAAGGAGGTCAGCGGGCCGACTACCGTGAGCCTATTGCTAAGGTAGCAAGGGAGTTTAAGAGTCGCCTGTCGGATGCAGCGCTCACGCTGTCGCTTGGCGAGCAGTCGGGCGAATGTTACGAGGAGTGGCGCAAGGCTGGTGCCGACCGCTACTTGTTGCGCCACGAGAGCGCCAATGAATGGCACTATGGAAGGCTTCATCCTGAGAGTATGAGCTATCAGAACCGCCTTGGGTGTTTGAAGAGGCTCTCGGAGCTGGGCTACCAATGCGGTGCAGGATTTATGGTCGGCACGCCCGAACAGACGGCCTTGCACTTGGCCGAGGAGTTGGAGTTTCTGGCCCAACTACGTCCGCAAATGGTTGGTATAGGGCCATTTATACCCCATTCCTCTACACCCTTTGGGCAGATGCCTCAGGGAAGTGTGGAGCAGACGCTGCTGATGATTTCGTTGGTGAGGCTTGTGCTGCCCAAGGCGCTGATTCCTTCCACAACGGCTTTGGCTACTGCCTCGGGCAATGGTACTCAGCAGGGTGTGCTGGCCGGTGCTAATGTGGTGATGCCCAATGTGACCCCCAAGCGCTATCGTGCCGGCTACGAAATCTACAATGGTAAGAAGTCGTTTGGTACGGAGGCCGTAGAGGGTCTGGAACATCTGGCCGAACTGCTCGGTAGGGTGGGCTATGAGGCCTCGTTGGAGAGGGGCGACCATCCCGACTTTGTGGTAAAATAATTAGCAAGAAGATAATAACGAAAATATATATATGATTGATAGGAATTACAAACCCGAAAGCGGTGTGGCAGAGGAGTTTATCTCCGATGGTGAGATTGTCGAAACCATAGAGTTTGCCAGAGCCAATAGAGCCAATCGTGCTCTGATAGAGCCACTTATTGAGCGTGCAGAAGATTGCAAAGGACTCACCCATAGGGAGGCAGCTTTGCTGCTCGAATGTGAGTTAGACGACCTTAACGAGCGCATCTACTCTCTGGCCAAGCGCATCAAACAGCGCTTCTATGGCAATCGCATTGTGATGTTTGCTCCGCTCTACTTGTCGAACTATTGTGTCAATAGTTGCACCTATTGCCCCTATCATATTGCCAATAAGACCATCCCCCGCCGTAAACTCACACAAGAGGAGATTAGGGCTGAGGTGGTGGCTTTGCAGGATATGGGCCACAAACGATTGGCTTTGGAGGCAGGCGAAGACCCTCTGCGTAACCCTATTGAGTATATACTCGAAAGTATCAAGACGATATACTCTGTAAAGCATAAGAATGGGGCAATTCGCAGGGTGAATGTAAACATTGCTGCCACCACTGTTGAAAATTATCGACTACTCAAAGAGGCCGGCATTGGCACTTATATACTCTTTCAGGAGACCTACAACAAGGCTCGCTACGAAAAACTTCACCCCCGAGGCCCCAAAAGTAACTACGCCTACCACACCGAAGCTATGGATAGGGCTATGGAAGCAGGTATTGACGATGTGGGTATCGGTGTGTTGTTTGGCTTGGAGGGCTATCGCTACGACTTTGTAGGTCTTGTGATGCACGCCGAGCACTTGGAGGCGCGATTTGGAGTTGGCCCTCATACCATTAGTGTGCCGAGGATTTGCCCAGCCGACGATATAGATGTGGCCGACTTTACCGACGCTGTGCCCGATGAGGTATTCCACAAGATTGTGGCTGTGTTGCGTATAGCTGTGCCCTACACGGGTATGATTGTCTCCACGCGCGAGACTCCCGCCTCTCGCCAGAGGGTGTTGGAGTTGGGTGTGTCGCAACTCAGCGGAGGCTCAAATACGGGCGTGGGTGGCTACGCTTCGGGTCAGCCCGAGGAGGAGGGCAGCACAGCTCAGTTTGATGTGAGCGACACTCGTACCTTAGACGAGGTGGTGGCTTGGTTGCTGCGCTTGGGCTATGTGCCGAGTTTTTGTACGGCTTGCTACCGCGAGGGACGCACGGGCGATAGGTTTATGTCGCTTGTCAAGAGCGGCCAGATAGCCAACTGCTGCCAGCCCAATGCGCTGATGACTCTCAAAGAGTATCTTATGGACTACGCTTCGCCCGAGACACTAAGACTTGGTGTGAAGGTTATTGCCGAGGAGTTGGAGAGGGTTCCCCACCAGAAGGTGCGTCGCCTTGCTACCGAAAATCTCCAACGCATCGAGGAGGGCGAACGCGATTTTAGATTCTAACGCTTTTGCCTTGTTTGGTGGAATAATAGTGTTGAAACAAAGATAGTTATGAATAGTAATACCCCCCAGTTACTTAGGACTCACATAGGTTTCTTTGGCCGTTGCAATGTGGGTAAGTCGTCGCTTATCAACGCCCTTTCGGGTCAAAGTGTAGCCATTGTGAGCGATATTGCCGGCACCACAACCGATGCCGTTGTGAAGAACATTGAGCTTGGGCAGTTGGGTGCTTGTGTGCTTATCGATACGGCAGGCTTGGACGATGGTAGCCCTCTGGGCGAGAAACGTCGCCAGCAGAGTATTCGTGCGGCCGAGAAGTGCGACATTGCTGTTGTTGTGTGTGGCTCTGTGGGTGACTACCGCTTGGAAAAGGAGTGCATAGGGTGGTTTAAGGAGCGTAAGGTGCCAGTTGTGGTAGCCATTTCGAAGTCCGATATGCTCATAGCTCCCGAGGAAACCGTAAGGCTCGTTGAGAGCCAGTTGGGCGAGAAGGTACTGCTTGTGAGTTCGGCTGAGCGCAAGGGATTGGAGCAATTGCTCGAAACGCTTGTGGCTTTGCAACCTAAGGGTGAGCAGGAGTTGACCATTACGGGCGGCTTGGTCGAGGCGGGCGATAGGGTGCTACTGGTAATGCCCCAAGATAGTGGTGCTCCACGCGGAAGGCTCATTCTGCCTCAGGTGCAGACCCTGCGCGAGCTGCTCGACCTGCACGCTGTGCCCATTTGTTGCCAAGCAGAGGATATGGAGAGGGCTTTGGGGTCGCTTGCAGAGTCCCCGAAGTTGATTATTACCGACTCACAAGTCTTTAATTATGTGGCTGAGCGCACCCCAAAGGAGAGTATGCTGACCTCCTTCTCGGTGCTTATGGCTTGCTATAAGGGCGACGGCGAGAGGTTTGTGGAGGGTGCTCGTAGGCTTGATAGCCTCACAGAGTCTTCGCGTGTGCTGATTGCCGAGGCTTGTAGCCACGCCCCTGCCGGCGAGGATATTGGTAGGGTGAAGTTGCCTGCTATGTTGCGCCGTAAGGTGGGTCAGGGGCTGAGAGTTGATGTGGTTGGCGGAGTGGACTTCCCAACGGATTTGACCCCCTACGACTTGGTTATCCACTGCGGTGCTTGTATGTTTACACGTCGTCACGTCTTGGAGCGCCTTGCGCGCTGCGAGGCTCAGGGTGTGCCAATGACCAACTATGGTATTGCTATTGCCCATTTGCAGGGTATTTTAGGTAGGGTGGTATTGCCCGAAAAGATGAAATAAATAACTATAAATCATACGCTTATGAAACGATTTGGTTTGTGGCTATTGGCGCTTGCTGCGCTGTTGGCCTATGGATGCGACAACGAGTCCGAGCCCGAGGTTGTGGAGCTAACCGCCCCCTCGGCACTGGCAGTGGTTGGGGCTACTCCCACCTCTATATCTATCAGCTGGGAGGCTGTTGCTGAGGCCGACCATTATGAGTGGCGCTGCAAAAACGACGATGGCTACACCTCGGGTGAGAGCAAACAGACCAGCGCTACGATTGAGGGGCTGCAAGAGGCCACAGAGTATCAAATTGCTGTTAGGGCACGCTTGGGCAAGAATGTCATTGGCCCGATGTCGGAGTATATTACGGCTTCTACAACAGCCACCGAGCCCGAAAATCCCGAAAATCCTGAGCCCGAGAATCCCGAAGACCCCGAAAATCCTGAGCCCGAGAATCCAGACCCCGAGAATCCTGAGCCAGAGAATCCAGCCCCAGAGAATCCAGACCCCGAGAACCCCGAGCCTGAAAACCCTGAGCCAGAGAATCCAGAGCCCGAAAACCCAGAGCCAGAGAATCCATCGAACCCTCCCGTAGAGGGTAATGTGCCTCTGGATAAGTTGATTGGCTACGGCGAAAGGGCCACTGGTGGAGCGGGTGGCAAGGTACACCACTTCAATAGTGGCACTGCCTTCCGTGATTGGCTCAAACTGCGCGAGAAAAACAAGAGCACCGAGCCTGCGGTAGTATGGCTCAGTGGCACTTTCACCGCCTCCGACGGCCGCGATACGGGCAGCCCTTGGTTTGACATCAAGCGCACCTCCAACATCACAATCTACGGCACCGACAATTTCCGTATGGACCGTGTGGGCTTCTTCCTCAATGAGGCCTCCAATATTATCATACGCAACGTTTATATCATTCAGCCTAAGGCAGATAATGGTGCCGATGGCATTTCGATGCAGGAGAGTCAAAACGTATGGGTGGACCACTGCACCTTCGAGAGTGTCAATCAACAGAAGGACTACGAGGACGGCTCGTGCGACGTAACCCACCAGACCAATGGAGTGACTATTTCGTGGTGCCACTACATCAAAACGCAGAAGAGCACCCTTGTGGGCCACTCCAATAGTGCTTCGGCCGACGAAAATATAACCATAACTATGCACCACAACTGGTTCGACGGCTCTTCGTCGCGCCACCCGAGGGTGAGGTTTGGCCGGGCCCACGTTTTCAATAACTTCTACGACAATGTAACGACCTACGGTGTGGGTAGTGCCTATGGCGCGAAGGTGTTGGTGGAGAATAACGCCTTCGATGGTGTGAGGGTGCCGACCGACATCTGCACCTTCCCTGCTAAGAAGAGCGGTAGCAGTTGGGTTTCCAACCTCACGGGCAGCGTTGCGGGCTACCTCTACGCTTGGAATAACGACTACACCAACATCCCTGCCGACGCCTCCGACCCCTATCCATTTACCAATGTGGAGTATAAGAAATATGGTGGCGAGAAGCTCCCTGCGCCCCTCACATACGACGACTTCCGCCCCACCTACGACTATGTTGTCGATGCTGCCGATAGGGTGGCCGAGATTGTGCGTTCGGGCGCGGGCGTTGGTCGCCTTGCGGGCTATGCCGAAGCCCCCATCGAGGCCGACAATGGCGGCTTGGGCAGCGGAACAACTGGCGGCGGAACAACCGGTGGCGACACTGGCGGCAACACTGGTGGCGACGACCCCGAAGAGCCTACAACTCCCTCGGGTAGCGAGTTGGGTGGCGGCTGGACTCTCAGCTCGGTCAGCGATGCGGGAGCTACGGCGAGTGTCGATGCCGAGGGTGTGCTGACCCTTTCGGCTAAGGGTAAGTTTGAGAGCAGTGCCCAGAAGTTTGGTTTTGTGTGGAGGAGGGTTAGCGGCGATTTCGAGGCTGTTGTACCACTTAGGAGCTACACTTCGCCCAAGGATGGCAACCAGAGTGCTGCGGGTCTGATGTTGTGTGCCGACCCGACGGCCAGTGGCACTGCTATGCTCTATGTGAGTGCCGATGTGACCCTTTCGGAGTATTATAGCCACTACCGCTTTGCTGCGGGCAATAGTGCCAAGAAGTCGGCGGGCAGTCGTGTTGATTCGGGCGAGGTATATTTGCGCCTTGTGCGTCGTGGCGATAGTGTGGAGGCTGCCTACTCTGCCGATGGTGGTGCGAGCTACACCCCAATCAAGAGCGACAGTTTTGCTGCGGGGTTGGGCGCGGAGGTCTATGTGGGCCTTGTTGTGAGCAGTGGCAGCAACTCCGACGCTGCTACGGCCACCTTTGGGGCGGTTGTAATCGACGGCCAGAGTTACGGATTTCAGTAGTAAAAAAACGCATCTTGCAGGCATATACTGCGTTACGCTTGAAGGTGACTTCCTCATTTACGCCAAGTAAACTGCGGAGCCACCTTCTTCGCAAGCCTTGTCTATGCTCTGCAATATGCGTTTTTTTGTCTAACGTCTAAGGTCAAACGTCTAACGACCTAAGTCTTTAAGGGCATTAAGGACCTTAGGGTTTATAAGCCGACCGCCAACAAAAAAAACCACCTCCCGAAGAGGTGGTTTTTTGTTTTCTTAGAAGTTTTGGAAAGTGGTCCAACTGCTGTTCTTCTCGGCCTCGGTGGCCACTGCTGTGGGCAGGTTGGCAAAGAAGTTGTGACCGGTTTTTGCTTCAATCTCCTCAACGCTCACTGCAAACTCGGTGTAGGACTGGGTTGTCTGTTCGTGCTTCAACCAGAAACCTATTGTCGAGGCGCTTGTGACTGTGCCGTTGCTGTCGCGCTTGACTTTCAGTAGCACCTTGTAGTAGTAGTTTGGTACGGGTGCTTTTTTTGTGTCGTGCTGTGGCTGAATGTAGGTTATTGTTTCGCCGCCTCCTACGGTGCGGAAGGCAGCGCCTGTGGCCACATAGAGGGTGTCGCTTGCCGGAATAGCTTTTCTTACGGCATCTTCGAGATTCATCCAAACTCCGCCGTTGAACTTGTCCTGAATTTGAGGAGTGAGGTTTGTGGCGTAGTATGTTTGAGCCTGCATTGTGGAGTTGGCGCTACGGTCTGCGTCGGGTATTTGGTGTCCGCGCGCATAGAGTGTTGTTCCGTAGCTCACACCGTATGAACCTTTCCAAGTGTTTATTTGCTCGCTTTCGCTGATGTTTGGGTTTGCTGCCCAACTCTCTGTGCGGGTGCCACCAGTTGTGGCGGCGTAGAGAGGGTAGGCTACCCACAACGATGTGTAGAGCGAGCTGTCGTAGAGGTAGGAGTAGTTTCGGTTTTGGCCTGCGTGGAATGAGTCCACTGTGTAGCTTTGTCCCGAAAAGTCCGACGAGGCGGCTGGTAGTTCCAGCCACCCCGTCTTACCTTCTACGGCGGGTGTTACTATTGGCTCTTCACCATCGGCGCCCCCGCCGGATGGCAGCTAATTCTCGTATTCTACGACAATAGATTTGATGTAGAATGCTTTTGCGGTATTAGTGTAGCTAATAACAATCTCACCACTCTTATTGATGTCACTGATTGTGTAATCAGTTGCAGAGGTAGTAAGAGCCTGATTGCTTTTAACACTTGTGCCACCTACGGAAACGCTAAGTTTGGCTGAGCCGCCAGAAGCCATGCTACTGTTAATCTTTATGGACTTGATATTGCCACTTATACCTGATGTTGAAAGGCTAAATGATTTGGTTGGGTTATTACCTGAACCAATCTGAAGTCCCCTACCATTATTACTGTCAAATCCGATGTAAG
>JAGBVY010000007.1 GCA_017630115.1 Tidjanibacter sp.
ACCAAATTTTCGTACCTCAATGAGCGGTAACCGCCGACCATCACATCGTAGTATTTGACCGTGTTCACTTGGTCGCCCGAAAGACCACGACCGTTCTGGGTCGCACGCATCAGGTTGCCCGAACAAGTGCCCCACGCCTCACGCAGAGTGCCATCCTTCTTCGTATAGAAGAAGTGCGCCACACCATTGTGGAGTTTCTCTTTGAGGAGGTCAATCATCTGTGCCTTTACTACGCCCATCGCTGCCGAACCAGTGCGGTTTGCGATTACATTTGCCCTGTGGGCAGTCATTCCGTTTACAATTACCATCTGTGTCATATCTGTAATGCTTTATTGTTTATTTCTGATGTAAAATTAGTAATATATTTTCAATTATGCAAATTATTGTAATGGTATTTTACTTTAATTTGGATTAAATTTTCAAATTTATTACCTTTGGTGAAAATATATTACCACACTATGGAATTACGAGTAGTAGAAATTGCCCACTCCAAGGGAATGACGATGGCAGACATCGCCAAGCAAATCGGTATCAGCAGAGTGAATTTGAGCAACTCGCTCAACGGCAACCCCACATTGTCCCGCCTGACAGAGGTGGCGAAAATCCTCGGTGTTGAGGTTGCGGAACTCTTCAAGACAACTCCCGCCGAGAAGAGGGTGAGTGGTTATTTGGAGTACGAGGGTCGCATCGTGAAGGTTGATTCGCTCGATGCGGTCAAGCAGTTCATTGCCGATGTTGAGGCGGTATCGGAGAGTTAGAACCAACAAATTAAGGACTATGGGTATATTCGACCTATTCAAGAGGAACAAGGGAGTTTCGGGTGGTAAGACATCTGAAACCAATGCACCAGAGCAATATCGGAAAGCACTGCAATTCAATCAAGAGTTTGCCGAGTTACTGGGGCGTGATGCCTATATTGCCCGCAGTGATTACAAGCACCTCATTATTCTCTACAAGGACATATATCTGTTCTTTGCCTCGGTGATTGAAGCTCACATTTTGGAGGAGTATGTGGGTAAAAACGGACTGGACATCACCCAGATAGAGTCGTTCTTGAATCACTACGAGCAGATTCAAGATTTGAGACAAGAATCCCCATCCATTAAGCAACACAATGCTCATTTTGTAGCAAGTCACATCAGGTCAGAAAAGGAATACCTTGACAACATCCTGAAAGTATGCGACCCCGCCATCTTGCTGGATGACGAACAAAGAGAGGTAGTGTTATCGGAAGAGGATAACACACTGGTCATTGCTGGTGCTGGTGCTGGCAAGACCACAACAGTTGCAGCGAAGGTCAGATACTTGGTGGAGAGGAGGGGTATTAAACCAGAACAGATTTTGGTTATCTCGTTCACCAATAAGGCAGTTGAGGAACTACGAGAGAAAATCAACCACAACCTCAAAATACCCAGTCCCATAACAACATTCCACTCCATTGGATACTCTGTGTTGAGGCAGGGCGAGACCGAGCAACGAAAGATTGTGGATAATGGATTTATGTACAACATCATTAACGAGTACCTCAAATCAAAGGTGTTGCGCAATCCAGAACTCGTTGACAAACTCATCTTGTTCTTTGGGTCATACTTCTCTGCTCCTTACGAGGGCGATAGTTTGGGTGAGTATTTTCAGTTTGTGGCGGAGGCGGACTTCTCCACCCTCAAAAGCGACTTGCAGGACTATGTTCAGCAGGTTGTCGATAGGCGTACGCGCCGTGTTCAGACCCTTAACAATGAGGTGTTGCGCTCTATGGAGGAGGTGCAGATTGCAAACTTCCTATACCTCAACCAGATTGAATACGAGTATGAACCGATGTATCAGTACCGTATCCTAAATGCCAACAAACCATACACTCCCGACTTCCGAATCAAGCAGGGTGATAAAACCACCTACATCGAGCACTTCGGCATAACGGAGGATGGTCAGAGTAGTCGTTTCTCGCCAGAGCAACTCGACAAATACAAGTCCATCATCAACCACAAGGTCTCTTTACACCGCAAGCACAAAACGGACCTCATCTATACATTCTCCCAATACAAAGATGGTCGGGAGATGCTGGAACACCTCTGCGAAATGCTTACTGCCCGTGGATACGAACTTAAAGAGAAACCCACGGCTGAAGTTTATAAACGCCTTGTGGATACCGAGGAAAGCAAGTATATCACCCGCCTAACGCAGTTGATATGTACTTTCATCGGCAACTTCAAGACCCAAGGTCTCAAAGCAGACAAGTTTGAGGACTTCAAGAGTGCGACCAAGAATGTCAGGACCAAACTATTCCTTGACATCTGCGAGGTGTGCTATTTGGAGTACCACCAAGCATTGAAGGAGCGACACTTCATTGACTTCGAGGATATGATTAACGAGTCTGCCGAACTAATTCGCAAGAAACAGATTGCCAAAGAGCAACTCGATTACAAGTATATCATCGTCGATGAGTATCAGGATATATCTCGACAGAGATATAACCTCATCAAGGAACTCTCCTCGTTATGCAATGCCAAGATTATGGCAGTCGGCGATGATTGGCAGTCCATCTATGCGTTCAGTGGTTCAATCCTTCCGTTGTTTACAAAATTCTGTGAGGAGGTGGGATATGGACAAGAGTTGAAGATTACCCGCACCTACCGCAACGCACAAGAGATTATTGACATCGCTGGAACCTTCGTACAGAAGAACAATCAGCAAATCAAGAAGGAACTTATCTCTCCCAAGCGCATTGATAACCCCGTTATTATTTCTACTTACGGAGAGGATAAGGGTGGTAAAAAGGAGACCCCAAAGGGTGGTGTATTCCACAATCTTGGAGAAGCAATAGAGAACGCCATCGGCGAGATTCTGGAATACAATTCAGTTGAGGGCAAGGCAAAAATACCCTCCATACTGCTAATCGGTCGTTATGGATTTGATGCTCGCAATATGTGCAAAGCAGAACAATTCAACTACAACGAAGAGAACGGTAAGGTCTATTCGGTCAAGTACGACAATAGAGTCAAGCTTAACTTTATGACCGCTCATAGCTCCAAAGGTCTGACCGCAGAGAATGTGATTATCATCAACGCTAAGGACGAAACTTACGGATTCCCATCAAAGGTGGATGATGACCCCGTTTTGAATTTGGTTGTATCGTTTGACAACTCTTACAACTACGCAGAGGAAAGGCGTTTGTTTTATGTTGCCCTGACAAGAACAAAGAACCGTGTATTCATAGTAACACCAGACAGTCGCCCATCGGAGTTCATCAAAGAACTTTTGAGTGAACCGCACAATTACCCCAATGTGACTCTGCACGGAGACCTCAAAGTGGACCTCAACGCACCAAGAAAGGCAAAGGATTGTTGTCCCATCTGTGGTTACCCAATGCAGTTCAAATACAATAAGAACTATGGATTAAAACTCTGGGTCTGCACTAACGACCAAGAGATTTGTGGGTTTATGACCAATGATAAGCGAGGCGGAGACCTATCCATCCACAAGTGCGATTGGTGCAAAGATGGATATCTGATTGTTAAGCAGGGTTCAGATGGGTGTTTCTTAGGTTGTACAAACTTCAAGCACGACAGAACTGGATGCGTTCGAGCGTTGAATCCAATCCAATATGTGTTCTGGCGTAATGACAAATTTGGCACCAAGGACACATCTGAAAATAAACCCTCTTATTTTACCCCCAAGAGTCGGTCCACATCACCGAAGATGCAAAAGACAAGAGTGGTGAGCAGTGTTGGTTCCAGCGTCAACACGACATCCTACAAAGAGACCGTCATCGAAAATGAGGTGTTCAGGGTTATTGTGGACTCGGAGGGCAATACTCTGACGGATATGACCCTACTTGAACTGTTACGAGTGATGCGCCATAGGGTGGCGGTAGAGAGGGAACTACCTTCATACTACCTATTACACAATACCCTCTTGGTGCTTATTGCTACCGACAAACCAACTACTCGTGAGGAACTGATGAGTATTAGTGGATTCGGAATCCGCAAATGGGAAGTGTGGGGCGAACATATTCTGGCAATAGTATCAAAGTACTTGGAGTAGAAGTCTGGTCAAATAACTCTTTGAATAATCCGAACACAGAAACGGCAGTCACTGTGACTGCCGTTTTATGATTCGATGGCAAGGTGTCAACACCCTATGCCACAAACTATTATCATTCGGTGCAAAACCCGTTATCGGGTCTTTACAATCTCCGAAATCTCGTTCATGATGCCCCTCGCAAGGCGGTCGGCCGAGTCCTCATCCCTACTCTCCGAGTAGATGCGGATGATAGGCTCCGTGTTGCTCTTGCGCAGGTGGACCCACTCCGTCGGGAAGTCAATCTTCACACCGTCGATGTCGGTTACATTATAGTCCGTATAGCGGTTGAGCATGATGGCCAGCACCCTATCGACATCGATGTCGGGCGTAAGCTGAATCTTATTCTTCGAGATGTGGAACTGGGGGTAGGTAGCCTTCAGCTCGCTCACGCGGCAACCCTTATGCGCCAGCAGCGAGAGGAACAGCGCAACACCCACAAGGGCATCGCGGCCATAGTGCAGCTCGGGGAAAATAACTCCTCCGTTGCCCTCGCCACCAATCACGGCACCCGTCTCCCTCATCTTTGCCACAACATTCACCTCGCCCACAGCAGAGGCTGCATAGCTGCCGCCATACCTCTCGGTAACCTCCCTCAGTGCGCGTGTGGAGGAGAGGTTCGACACGGTATTGCCACCGCCACGGCGCGAGAGGATGTAGTCGGCACAAGCCACCAGAGTGTACTCCTCGCCAAACATCTCGCCATCCTCGCACACAAGTGCCAAGCGGTCCACATCGGGGTCGACAACAACACCCAAGTCGGCCTTCTCGCGAGCCACAACGCTGCAAATCTCCGTGAGGTTCTCGGGAATAGGCTCGGGGTTGTGCGCGAAGTTACCCGTGGGCTCGCAGTTAATCTTCACAACCTCCACACCCAGCCTCTCGAGCAGGGCGGGGATTACGGTGCCACCCACCGAGTTGACCGCATCTACAACCACCTTGAACTTGCGCTCACGGATGGCCTCCACATCCACATCGGGCAGTGCCAACACACTCGCGATGTGCTCCTCGTCGAACGAGCAGCGCTCCACGATGTGGCCAATGTGGTCAATATCAGGATAATTCCACGAGGTATCGTCGGCCCAAGCGAGCACCTTTTTACCCTCGGCGTCGGAGAGGAACTCACCTGCCGAAGTGAGCAGCTTCAGGGCATTCCACTGTTTGGGGTTGTGGGATGCGGTGAGGATGATACCACCATCGGCTCCGCGGGAGGTCACAGCCAGCTCGGTGCCGGGGGTGGTGCAGAGGCCCACCGAGATCACATCGACACCACAGCCCAGCAGGGTGCCGATAACCACATCCTCCACCATCTCGCCCGAGAGCCTTGCGTCGCGCCCCACAACAACCTTCAGCCGTTTGTCGGGGTTAGCCTCGGCCAGAAAGCGCACATAGGCGGTCACAAATTTAACGATGTCGAGGGGTGTAAGGTTCTCGCCAATGGCTCCACCGATGGTGCCACGGATGCCGGAAATGGATTTAATAAGTGTCATAATGGGGTGATTTTGTGCTTATTTTGCCATGGGCAGCGCCCTTTGCCACCCATTGTCACCCACAAATATACGAAAATTTTTCGGAAACGAGCCCCACCCCACGCCATTTCGAGGTGGTCAAAACTTTTGAGAGCTTCTTGAAAAATAGGCACTACACGGAGAAATCGAGCGGAGTGTCGCCGCACCATTGATTTAAAAATATAAATTTCTATATTTGTGGTGTCTAACGATTTATTGTCGTTGGATGAACATATTTGAAAGTGTTTTCGCA
>JAGBVY010000098.1 GCA_017630115.1 Tidjanibacter sp.
GCCATTCTCAACACTCTCTACCCTATCCGAAACAACAATAATGGGCACGGGGTTGAGCGAGTGGGCAGTATTGGGCGAGCCGTCGCTATTCTTAGCATTGTCGGCATTGCCGTGGTCGGCGATAATCACAACCTCATAGCCATTCTCGCGAGCAGTTGTAACGACCTCCCTTACGCACTCATCTACGGTCTTAACAGCCTTATAGATTGCATCCCAAACGCCCGTATGGCCAACCATATCGCCGTTGGCAAAGTTGAGAGCAATGAAGTCGAACTCCTGCTTTTTGAGTTCGGCCACCAGAGCCTTAGCCACCTCGGGAGCGCTCATTTCGGGTTGGAGGTCGTAGGTTGCCACCTTAGGCGAAGGAATCAAGATGCGGCTCTCGCCTGCAAACTCAGCCTCGCGGCCACCATTGAGGAAGAAGGTAACGTGGGCATACTTCTCGGTCTCGGCAATACGCAACTGCTTCATACCCAACGACGAAACATACTCGCCAATGGTATTATTCACATTCTCCTTGTCGAACAAGATGTGCAGACCCTCAAACTTAGCATCGTAGGGAGTCATACAGCAGTAATATAGGGGCAAGGTGTGCATACCAGCCTCAGGCATATCCTGCTGGGTCAAAACTATGGTCAGCTCTTTGGCCCTATCGTTGCGGAAGTTAAAGAAGATAACCATATCGCCAGCCTCAATCAAACCAATGGGCTGGTCGTTCTCATCCACAGCGACAATAGGTTTTACAAACTCGTCTGTAACGCCCTCATCGTAGCTCTGCTGCATTGCTGCCACCATATCGGTTGCGTGCAGTCCCTCGCCCGAAATGAGTTGGTTGTAGGCCACTTTCACCCTCTCCCAACGTTTGTCACGGTCCATTGCGTAGTAGCGACCAACGATGGAGGCAATCTTGCCGCCGCTCACTTTCAGGTGCCTCTCCAACGCCTCAATATAGCCCTTGCCGCTCTTGGGGTCGGTATCCCTACCGTCCATAAAGCAGTGAACAAAAGTCCTATCCGACAGGCCGTAAGCCTTTGCTACATTGCATAGAGTTTCCAGATGGCTCTGCTGGCTATGAACGCCACCGTCGCTCACAAGGCCCATAAAGTGTACCTTAGCGCCATTCTCGCGTGCATACTCAAATGCAGCCTTCACCTCCTTATTCTCTACAATAGAGCCATCGGCACAGGCGCGGTTAATCTTAACCAAATCCTGATAGACTACCCTACCAGCGCCAATGTTAAGGTGACCCACCTCCGAGTTACCCATCTGACCCTCGGGCAGACCAACATTTTCACCATCGGTGCGGAGCTCCGCATTAGGATAGGTTGCTTCGAGAGAGTTCATAAACTCGGGCTTAGCTGTAAAAATCACATCTGCCTCGTCGTGGTTGCCTTTGCCCCATCCGTCGAGAATCATCAGCAATACTTTCTGTGTCATATTCCTAAATTCTTATTTTTCAAAATTACAATTCCTAAACTAACCTCTCTATTTTGTAGAACTACTCGCCAACGATAGCCAGCACCATCTGCTCGGCTACGGCGATAGCCTTTTCAAGACCCTCGGGATTCTTACCACCTGCGGTTGCATAGAAGGGCTGACCGCCACCGCCACCCTGCATCTCTTTGGCTGCGGTACGCACGATGTCGCCTGCCTTAACACCTGCCTTGACGAGGTTGTCGCCCACAGCAACAGCCAACATAGGCTTGCCACCCTCACAGCTACCAAGTACGATAGCAACATCGGGGTTGGCAGTACGCAGGGCATAGACAGCGTCCTTAATCATATCAACAGGCATATTGACAAGCTTCGACACTACCCTATTCTGACCAATAAGTTTGCCAATCTCGGCCGCAATCATCTTGGCTTTCTCGGCGCGGAAGCTCTCAATCTCTTTGCGCAGCTCGGCGTTGTCATCAATCATCTTCTTGATGGACTGCAACAGTGCGGGCGAGCCAACACTCTTCTGAATCTCTTTGAGCGTCTCTTCCAAGCCGTAGGTAGCCTCCTCAGCCACACCACCAGCGATAGCCTCAATACGACGCACGCCTGCCGAAATAGCACTCTCAGCCACAATCTTAAACTGACCAATAACACCAGTTGCGCTAACGTGAGTACCGCCACAAAGCTCCACCGACTCGCCAAAACGAATCATCCTCACCTTGTCGCCATATTTCTCGCCAAAGAGCATCATTGCGCCAGCCTGCTGAGCCTCCTCAATGGAGCAGTCGCGCCTCTCGTCGAGCGAGTAGTTGGCACGAATCATTCGATTTACAGCCCTCTCTACCTGACGCAACTCCTCCTCAGTAACCTTCTGGAAATGCGAAAAGTCAAAACGCAAATACTCAGGACATACGAGCGAGCCTTTCTGCTCAACGTGGCTACCGAGAATATCCCTCAGAGCCTTGTGCATAAGGTGGGTTACGGAGTGGTGACGAGCCGAAGCAAGGCGACTCTCCTCATCCACAACAGCCACAAATGTAGCCTCTACCCTCTCGGGCAACTCCGAAACGATATGGATAGGCAGACCGTTCTCTTTTATAGTATCTACAATTGCAATCTTCTTACCCTCGGCCTCAATAGTACCCTTGTCGCCTACCTGACCACCGCTATTGGCATAGAATGGGGTTTGGTCAAAGACGAGCTGATAGAGGGTCTTACCCTTGGTAGTTACTCGGCGGTAGCGTACAATCTTAACCTCGGCCGTGAGATTGTCGTAACCGACAAACTCGCTTGTCACGCCGGGCATAAGTTCCACCCAGTCGTCGTTCTCCTGAGCAGCAGCATTGCGCGAACGGGCTTTCTGTGCCTGCAACTCAACGTCGAATGCCTCCAAATCAACGCCCATACCATTCTCTTTGGCAATAAGCTCCGTGAGGTCGATGGGGAATCCGTAGGTATCGTAGAGCGTGAAGGCCGACTTACCATCGATAGTGGTACCACCCGCAGCACGAGTTTTGCTCATTACACCTTCGAGCAAGTTGATACCCGTAGCAAGAGTTTTGAGGAAGGCGGTTTCCTCCTCGCAGATTACACTTACAATAAGCGACTGCTGTGCTTTCAGCTCAGGGAACTGTTCTCCCATCTGCTCTACCAGTCCTGGAACGAGCTTGCAAATGAAAGGCTCACCAAAGCCCAAGTAGGTGTAGCCGTAGCGCACTGCACGACGCAAGATGCGACGGATAACATAGCCTGCCTTAACATTACTGGGAAGCTGACC
>JAGBVY010000099.1 GCA_017630115.1 Tidjanibacter sp.
CCCGCGTTGTTGTTGCTATTATAGGGTGTGCGTGATTTCCCCTCCGCTCTGCTTTACTCTTGCGGACGGCACTCCATCTCCTCGGCCTTGATGTGCATAACTTCTCCGTTTTGCTCCACAACAAGGTCGCCGTGCTCTTTTATGGTGCGCTCAATCAGGCGTTGCTGTGCAAGGCGCACACCACTATCTATCTTCTCTTGTAAAAGTCTAAGCTCAATCTCGCTCATAGTTCCATAATTTTTTGGTACGATTCGGGCTCCAAGACCTCTTCCACGCCGCCGCGTTTACCCCAAGCAATCTTCTTGACACCCTCGGTGCCACTATTATCGTAGATTGTCCAGAAGTCGCACGAGGGCATATAGAGTGCCTTGAAGTTGCGGATGCCACTGTCGTAGCGACGACGGATGACATCTTCCGGAATGTTGTGTCCACCCTCGGCTACGCGCGTAGCTACTCGCTCTATGGCCAACTCTGGCGAAGGAAGCCAGAAGAAGAGCAACGTCACAAAGTAGTTTTTGGCGTGAGCCTTTTCGATGAACTGTGTGTAGGAGCGTGAGGCGAGGGTGGTTTCAAAAGCGAAATCCTCATCTTGGCTCAGCAGGTCCTCCATACGTTGGAGCATAATCCTACCCGCCTCAATGGCCATACGTTCCTGATTGAAAGGCGAAAGACCCTTAGCGATTTCGTCGGCATTGACAAACTCGCGACAGCCAAGCATTTCGGGCAATATGGTATAGGAAGCGGTGGTTTTACCCGCCCCATTGCATCCGGCTATGATGTAGAGTTTTCGCATATTAAAGGCAAATATAGTAAAAATTTCCTACAAACCTCACACCAATCTAAATAAAATACCACGCCCAACCCTTTGGCTGGGTCCGAAAGTTGTGGCGGTAGGGTGGTGGAGAGGTTATTTTTTGCGCTGGGCCAAGAAGTCGCACATCAACTCCAACGAGGTGCGATAGTCGCTCTCTGGGTAGCTTTCGAGGGCTTTTTTAGCCTTCTGGATGAACTCCTCCATAGCCTCTTCGGCAGCCGCTATACCCCCTCGTTGCTCCACAATGTTACGCACCTTGGCAATGGCCTCGTCGTTACCCAAGCGCACTAGTTCTTTGGCCTCGGCCACCTCCTCGGGGGTCATTGTGTCAAAGGCTTTCAGTAGGGGGAGGGTGATTTTGTGTTCCCTCAGGTCGGCGCACATAGGCTTGCCAGTCTGGTCGGCAGCGGCGTAGTCGAGTATGTCGTCCTTAATCTGGAAGGCCATACCTATGTTGCGGCCAAACTCGTAGGCGGCATCCACCTCCGCTGCGGGCGCTTTAACAGCCAGTGCACCAACACCACAACTTATGGCCAGTAGTGAGGCGGTCTTTTTGTCTATGATGTCGTAGTATTTGTCGTAGGTCATACCGAGCGTCTTGGTCTGCTCGTCCTGAATCACCTCGCCCTCGCAGAGCCACTTTATGGAGTGGGAAACGTAGGTGAGGATGTCAAACTCCAAGCTCTCCATACCCAACTCAAATATGCGTGAGAGTATGAAGTCGCCGGTAAGGATGGCGTTGCGACGGCCAAACTGACCATTCACCGACGACTTGCCGTGTCGCAAATCGGCTCTATCTATCACATCATCGTGCACAAGCGAGGCTGTGTGGATGAGCTCTATGAGCGCTGCCGAGAGCATTATTCGCTTGCTAAAACGCTCCTCGGTGGAGTGGAGCTTGGCGAAGAGCATCACCAGAGTGGGCCTAACGCCCTTGCCTCGGTTGTCGAAGATATATCTGAGGATGTCGTCGAAGTAGGGACTCTCGGAGTGGAGAGCCTCGCGCAGAAATGTTTCGTAGGCGACCATCTCGGTTGCAAGAGGCGCTTTTATTGTTTCGAGTGAAACCTTTTGGCGATTGTTCATACTTTTGGGTGTAGTTCTACAAATGTGATGCAAAGGTAGTGTTTTTCTTAAATTTTTCCTATATTTGTTTCGTAAACCTATTTGTAACCTCTAAATTTAACTACTATGAAGAGACTTCTAATTCTTGCCGCAGCTATTCTGCTTTCGTCGGCTTCATTTGCTCAGAAGATGTGGGTTGGTGGAGGATTTTCGGCCTATGTTGGCGACAAGTCAACTTTCTCTATCGCTCCCGAGTTTGGCTACTTCTTCGACGAAAAGCTCTCTGTTGAGGGTAGCCTTGGATTGGGATTCGCATCCAACATTACCGCCGTGCAGCTCCATACCACAGGTCGCTACTGGTTCGATATGAGCTCAGATATTAAGTACAACCCGGGCATCAGCTTGCGACTCAATCACGGCAGCTATAAATTGGCGGGCGATAGGTACTCCACTACTGATTTCGATGTGGTTCTGGAACTTGGAGTCTTTGACTATATTATTGCCCCCAACTGGTCGGTGCGATTCAACTTCTGCGAGCTCTCGCTCAATAGTCTGTTCGATAACCCCACAACACAGTTCTCACTCAAAACCGAGAGCACGGTGGTCTTGAAGTATTACTTCTAATATATAATATATATATAGGTATCGCCTTTCGGCTGTGCCTTGTGGGTGCTTTTTGCACCAA
>JAGBVY010000100.1 GCA_017630115.1 Tidjanibacter sp.
CAGTTTTTTCAAGAAAATATGGATAAAGGTAGCGTTTTTTTGAGTAATCTGCAAAATTATCCATATCTTTGGATATGGAAAAATTTTTGGAAAGTGTAGCTGCCGACCTTTGGCAGCGTTATGGCAATGATGTGGAGAAGTTACAAATTATTCTCCCCAATGTGCGTACTCGTGTTTTTCTGGTCGATGCGCTCTCGCGTGTGGCCTCACACCCTATATGGTCGCCTCGGTATCTCTCTATCGACTCGCTGATGTGTGAGCTTGCGGGTATGGAGCGATTGGACACTATCAGTGCCATAACCCAACTCTACAAGGTTTACAGCTCTCAACCCTCCCACACAGGCGAGAAATTCGATAGTTTCTATCGCTGGGGCGAGGTGTTGCTTGGCGACTTCGATAGTGTCGATAAGTATCTCATCGACGCTAAGATGCTATTTTGCAATATGGTGGAGTTGAAGGAGTTGGAGGCCGACCTGAATGCCTATATGGACTCCGAACAGATAGACGCCGTCAGGCGTTTCTGGCGTGAGTTTGATAGCTCGCGCAAATCCTCCGAGCATAAGCAGGCTTTCCTGAGTGTGTGGAATAGTTTGCTACCTGTCTATCGTGAGTATCGCACGATGTTGGAGGCACAAGGTGTGGGCTATACGGGTATGATTTACCGCCGTGCAGCTGAGCGTCTTCGCTCGGGCGAGGTAGAATTGCCCGAGGGTAGGTATGTTGTTGTGGGCTTCAACGCACTCTCGGCCAGCGAGAAGGAACTTTTCAACCACCTGAAAAAACAACATTCGGCCGATTTCTACTGGGACTACGACGACTACTATATTGGCGACGTGAAGCAGGAGGCGGGCCTCTTCTTGCGTCAGAACATCAAGGACTATCCCTCTTCTGCCACATTTGCTACTCAGAGCTACTTTTCTCAGCCCAAGCAGATTAGAGTTGTCTCCACAGCCTCCGACTCGTTGCAGTGTAAGTATGTTGGCGAGTGGATTGAGCAGATTGTTGAGCGCGATGGCAAGATAGACAAAAATACGGCCATTGTACTAACCGACGAGGGGCTACTATCGCCACTGCTCTACTCTTTGCCCGATAGTGTGGGTAAGGTCAATGTGACAATGGGCTACCCGCTAAAAGCTACTCTGGCATATAGTTTTGTGGAGCGAGTCTTGCAGTTGCAACTGCGAGTCAAGCAGAGCCGTTCGGGCAAGCAAGCCTTCTACCACTCCGACGTGATTGGTCTGCTCGGCCACCCCTATGTGGTTGCTACCGACCCAAAAGTGTGCGAGCAACTCCGTCGTGACATCCTGCGTCGAGGCCGCATCTATGTTGGTCGCGATGTGCTTTTGGGCCACCACGAGTTTTTAGATACGCTCTTTTCCGACCACCACAACTGGGGCGCTTTGAAGGAGTATCTGCTGGATGTAGTGGGTAGGGTGGTGGAATTGGCTATTCCCCACCAGAGCAACGACCAGCGCTTGCAACTCCACGAGAGTGTGGCTCTCATACGCGAGTCGATTGTAAAGCTCGACAACTCGCTTTGCAGGTGCAACGTGGAGATGGAGCTGAAAACCTATGTAGCATTGCTGCGTAGGGTATTGCAGAGTGTACGCATCCCATATAGTGGCGCCCCTCTAAGGGGTGTGCAGATTATGGGTATTCTCGAAACTCGCAACCTCGACTTCAATAATGTTGTTGTCTTGTCTATGAACGACGACAATTTCCCTTCGGGACGTATCAACGACAACTCGCTCATTCCCTATAACTTGCGCTATGCCTACGGCCTTCCCACTCCTCGCCACAACGAGGGTGTCTATGCCTACTACTTCTACCGCCTCATCCAGCGAGCCACAATGGTCGATTTGGTCTATTGTTCTGTTGCGGGCGAGAAGGCCTCGGGCGAGAATAGTCGCTACATCTACCAGCTCGAATTTGAGAGCCCCCACACAATTGAGCGCTTGGAGAAGAGCCTGAATATGAGTCTTACGGAGAATCCTCCGCTGAGAGTTCCAAAGCAGGGGGCGGTGCTTAGAAAGCTGATGAGCTATGTGGGTGGCAATGGTGAGGAGCCTCAGCGTCGCCTTTCGCCTTCGGCTCTGAATATGTATCTTAGTTGTTCGTTGAAGTTCTACTTTGCTGCCATTGCGGGTATGAAGGTCATAGACGACGAGATTGAGGAAGAGGTTGATAATGCCCTCTTTGGCACCCTGTTCCACAAGGCAATGGAGCTGCTCTATAAGCCTATTGCCGAGAAGCAGATGGAGCCCAAAAAGTATATCTCCTCGCTCACCGATGAGCAGATACACAAAGCTGTTATTGACGCCATTACGGAGGACTATTTCAAGGGCGATAGTGTGCCCGAGGAGGAGTATGGTGGTCAGTTGATTGTTGTGTGCGATACGGTGGAGAAGTACATACGCAACTTCGTTTTGCCCTACGACTCTGCGCCCGATAGGGGAAGTTATGGTGTCTATAAGCTCGAATATCCGTTGCAGGCCGATGTGCCTTTTGGTGGAGGCTATGTGCGCTTCTATGGCGAGGCCGACCGCATCGATAGCCTGCCCGACGGGTCGTTGAGGGTTATTGACTACAAGACCGGTGGCGAGCACCTGAGCTTCGATGGGCTTGCTGCGCTCACGGCCGACGATACCTCCAAGCACTCGGGCGCTGTATTGCAGACGCTTATCTATTCGCTTATGGTTGATGATCTACAACGTCGAGGTGAGCTCAAAGGCCGAGGCGTTACCCCGGCGCTCTACTATGTTCGCTATATGGGCCGTGAGGGCTACTCGCCTCTGTTGGACGACAAGTCGAAGGGGGAGCCCGTTGGCTCCTATGCCGACTATGCCGACGAGTTTAGGGAGTTGCTTAGAGGAACTTTGGATAGACTCTTCGATCCCGATGTGCCTTTTGAGGCCACCGAGCAGAGTCGCTCGTGTCAGTGGTGCGACTTTGCCGACATCTGTCGCCGATAGGTGGCTATACCATAATAAATATAACCGCTCCGAAGGCAAAGCCCAGTAGTAGGCTTAGCATCTGTCGCCATAGGGGTGTGTGGAAGAGGTAGATGTGGAGTGTGGCCAGAAGCCCCGCTACTATCACCATTATACCAAAAGGCACAAGCAGGGCTAAGTTGCCAACATAGAGTAACATCCACATCATCGCCAAGAGAGCGCCCGAGCCAAACGATGTTTTCGACAGAGGGAAAATGAGCTCAAATAACCACAATACCACCGTCAGTAATGAGGCGGCATAGAGCACCTTTCGCATCAGAAACAGAACAATCACTCCGCTGTAAATTCTGCCACAACCGGCACAGCATAGTGCCACCACCAGAAACATCAAACGCCTTCGGCGGCGCTCTCCGCTCTCATCCTTACCCCCAATGCCTAGAAGGTGCATCAGGCCGTAGCAGGCAAGTGGAATACCTATCACCATAAACGCCACTGTGAGCACCACAAAGGTGCTTAGTTGGGGCGGAAAGTTGAGCGGTGAGGCCCACCCACACATCACAAAGAGGCTCATCAACACCACCATAGTCATTGGGTTGAAGAGTACGACTAACTTGCGGGCAACCTTCTGCCACAGCGAGACTCTATCGGGTGAGGTATGTTCTGTGATTTCCAAAACGCAAATAGGGTCTTTTTCTGAACTAAATCTGCTTTCTTAGGCGAGCTACGGGTATTTTTAGCATCTCGCGGTATTTGGCCACCGTGCGTCTTGCAATGTGGTAGCCACGCTCGTTGAGGATGTTCATAAGTGCCTCATCGGTAAGCGGATGGCGTTTGTCCTCCTCGTCGATACATTGTTGGAGGATGGTCTTAATCTCATAGGACGACACCTCCTCGCCCGTTGCGGTCTGCATCGCCTCCGAG
>JAGBVY010000101.1 GCA_017630115.1 Tidjanibacter sp.
ATAAGATTAGTGCTTCTCTACCACTCCACAGGCCGAACACTCCCCATTGCAATCCACATTGGTAGCACAACCATCCTTGCCCATAGCCTCCAACTGAGCCTCGCGCTCCTGCTGCATTGCACACTTTATGCCACGAGCCTGCATATTGGGATTGGTTGAAATCTCCGACTGTATGGGGTGTCCCTTAATCATCTGCGTGAGCGAGAGGGCCACCATAAAAAAGGCCACAACAGCTATGCTCACAACAATTACCAAAAGTATTGACGACATTTCCTTATGTGATTTGATTGTATTTCGTGCAAAAATATATATTTTTGCATAATAGTTGAATACTTTGGTCAATTTTTCTGGTCGGGAAGTTTCGGACCCGACCTCGAAGTAGCAAAGAATCAGAGAGATACAGACTTATGCGAATAGTTATTGCAGGAGCAGGAGAGGTGGGTAGCCACCTTGCGAAGATGTTGGGCGAGAGCGACCACGACATCACAGTCATTGACAACGACCCCAAGCTGCTCGAAAACGTTACAAACATATCCGATGTGGTGGCCATAGAGGGCGACTGCACCACATTTGCAACACTCAAAAAGGCCTCAGTCAGAAAGGCCGACCTCTTCATTGCTGTAAACCGCGAGGAGAGCCCTAACATCATCTCGGCAATGCTCGCCAAACAGCTCGGTGCACGCAAAACCATTGCCCGCATCGACAACAACGAATATCTCGAACCCAACAACAAGGAGGTATTTATCAATATGGGTATCGACTATCTCTTCTACCCTGAGAAGGTGGCCGCACTCGAAGTGGTCAATCTACTGGGTCACTCCTCCACTACCGAGTATGTCGATTTTTCGGGCGGCAGGCTCTCGCTCTCGGTATTTCCCATCAGCGACGGCTCTCCCTTTGTGGGACGCACCGTGGCCGAGATGAACGAGGATATTGTTGGTGTGCCATTCCGCACCGTTGCCATTGAGCGCAACGAGCAGACCATCATCCCCCACGGAGGCGACATCTACCACGTTGGCGACAGCATCTACGTCATATCAAACGTTGTCAATACACCCAAGTTGGTGGACTTCTGCGGTATGAGCGACATCGAGATAGAGAATGTTATGATTCTGGGCGGTAGCCGTGTAGGTGTGCGAATTGCGCTCGAATTGCAAAACCACCTCAACGTCAAGCTTGTGGAGTACAACGCCGAGAAGGCCTACCGTTTGGCCGAGCTACTCGACAACACGCTCATCATCAACGAGGACGGACGCGACATTGAGGCAATGTTGGAGGAGGGATTGCAAAATATGGACGCCTTTATAGCTGTGACGGCTCGTAGTGAGACCAACATTTTGGCCGCTATGTTGGCCAAGCGTATGGGTGTGAAGAAGGTTATTGCCGAGGTAGAGAACCTCAACTATATAAACCTTGCCGAGAGCATCGGTATCGACACCATCATCAATAAGAAGTTGGTTACGGCCAGCAACATCTTCCGCTTCACAATGAACACCGATGTGCAAGCCATACGTTGCCTTAGGGGTTCGGCTGCCGAGGTGTTGGAGTTTATTGTCAAACCCAACTCGCCCGCCACAAAGAGCACCGTTGCAGGTTTGGGTTTCCCCGCCGAGGCGACCATTGGAGGTATCGTAAGGGCCGACAATGTCTTTCTGGTCGATGGAGCAACCCAAATCAACGCCTACGACAGGGTGGTTGTTTTCTCACTCCCCTCTGCCATAGGTAAAATAGGCCGCTTCTTCAACTAAACCACAAATAGATTACAACCTAACATAAACCCCAAACAACACAAAGAATCCAAACAACCACCAATCAAACCACTATGAATGTTGTAAACAAATTTTTGTCACTCTACTTTGCCCCTCGCATCAGTGCCATCGAGCATTTCAAGCGCGAGCCCCACAAAGTACAATGGAAGCAGTATGCCAAGCTCGTGGAGGCAGGCGCAAAGACAGCCATAGGACGTGAGAAGGGACTCTACAAAGGTATGCCCTACTCCGAGTTTCGCAAGCGTATGCCTGTTATGGAGTATGCCGACTTTGCACCCTACTCGGATCGCATACGCCAAGGCGAGAAGAGCGTCACTTGGCCCCGTCCGGTAGGATGGTTTTGCAAGTCGTCGGGCACTACGGGTAGTGTAAGCAAGTTCATACCTCTGACCAAACAAGGATTAAAGGATTCGCATATGCGAGGCCCACTGGATGTGGCAGCCATCTACACCAAGCTCTACCCCAACGGCAAGGCCTTCTTGGGTAGGATGCTTACTCTGGGTGGTAGCAAAAAGCTCGAAAAGAGTGGCGACACCATACCCGTGGGCGACCTGTCGAGCGTCTTGATTGACAACACCCCCGCCATTGGTAGCCGTTTCCGCACCCCAAGCAAGGATATAGCCCTCTTGGCCGACTTCGACGAGAAGGTCCAGAGGATTTGCCAGACCGCCCCGGCACAGGATGTAAGAGCCTTTTCGGGTGTGCCCTCGTGGAACTTGGTGATGATGCAACGCATACTCGAATATACGGGCAAAGATAACCTCTTGGAGGTGTGGCCCAATATGGAGCTATTCGTACACGGCGGTATGAGTTTCAAGCCCTACAAGGCTCAGTATCAGCGTCTGTTTCCATCGGAGAATATGAAGTACTTGGAAACCTACAACGCCTCGGAGGGTTTCTTTGGCATTGCCGAAGAGCCCTACACCGACGAGATGCTCCTGATGCTCGACTACAACTGCTTCTATGAATTTCTGCCTACCGATGCTCTGGGCGACTACTCGAAGGTTGTCCCCTTGGAGGGTGTAGAGGTGGGCAAGAACTACGCCCTGATAATCACTTCGAGCAATGGTCTGTGGCGCTACTTGATTGGCGATACTATTAGTTTCACTCAAACCACCCCCTACAAGTTCCGCTTCACGGGTCGCACCAAACTCTTTGTGAACGCCTTTGGCGAGGAGGTTATCATCGACAATGCCGAGAGCGCCATTGAGATGGCCTCGAAAGCTACGGGAGCCGAGGTGAAAGAGTTTACAATGGCACCGATTTTTATGGGCGATATTGAGGGCCACAACGCCAAGGGTGCTCACGAGTGGGTCATCAGCTTCTACCGCGAGCCCGAGAGCGTGGAACAATTCACCATTGAGCTGGACAATGCTATGCAACAAGTCAATAGCGACTACGCCGTAAAGCGTAACAACAACTTCACCCTACTGATGCCCACCGTAACGGTAGTTAAGCGTGGTACATTTGAGGAGCTATTGAGAAAAGAGGGCAGGCTTGGAGGCCAGATTAAAATTCCTCGTCTGAGCGGAGAGCGCACCTATGTAGAGAAGCTCAAAGCCTTTGCCAAAGAGCACGAGGGCGAGTATTAGCTCAACGACAGAGCAGCAGAGAGCTAAGAGTCGTAACCAATTTGGAAAAACAATCATCATTATAACCATAAACACACAACCCACAATATGTATATAGCTATTGCAGGCAATATCGGTAGCGGTAAGACCTCGCTCACCGAGATTCTTTCGGGCCACTACGGCGCAAAGGCATACTATGAGGATATCGACAACCCCTACATCGCCGACTTCTATGAGGATATGAGCCGCTGGTCGTTCAACTTCCAGATGTTCTTCCTCGGCAGCCGCATCAACCAGACGCTCCAAATGCTCAGCGAGAGCACTGGACACGTTGTGCAGGATAGAACCATCCACGAGGATGCCCACATCTTCGCCGGCAACCTCCACCAGATGGGGCTGATGAGTTCGAGGGACTATGGCACCTATATGAAAATATTTACCCTCGCCACCGACCTCGTACCCTCACCCGACATCCTCATCTACCTCAAAGCAAGCGTTCCCACACTCGTTAGGCAGATTCTCAAACGTGGCCGCGAGTATGAGAAAAACATCGACCTCGAATATCTCGAAAGGCTCAACAATCGCTACAACGAGTGGATTGCCTCCTACAAGGGTAAGCTGCTGACAATCAACATCGACGAGGTGGACTTCGTGGGCAACCCCGATATGGTCAAGGCTATCATCGACCACCTCGAAGAGCTCAACGCCTCGACAGGCCGCGAGCGCTTGCTATTCAATCCCGCCAAGTAGAGTGAGCCGACCATAAACAACAACTAACAACCCACCATTTAGGAAGTGTTAAACAAGGATTTCATAGAGTTGATGAGCGAGCAACTGGGGGTCGAGGAGTGCCGTCAGCTTGTAGAGGCCTTACAGGAGGCACCACAGCCCACATCCATAAGACTCAACCCTCACAAGAGCTATGAAGCTCCCCCATTTTGCGCCCCGGTGGAGTGGTGTAGGTGGGGTGGCTACCTTGCCGAGCGCCCCTCATTCACACGCGACGGCCACTTCCAAGCCGGAGGCTACTATGTACAGGAGGCCTCGTCGATGTTTGTGGGCTACCTGCTCGAAACAGCACTCGGGGGCGAGATACCCGATGGAATAAGGTTGCTGGATATGTGCGCCGCCCCGGGTGGCAAATCGACCCTTTACAGCTCGATTGTGGGCGACAAAGGAACGGTGGTGGCCAACGAGGTCATCCGCCAACGCGCCCTCACTCTGGCCGATAACATCACCCGTTGGGGTGTAGGCAACACCATAGTAACCTCCAACGACCCATCGCACTTCGCATCCTCATTGGAGGGGTGGTTCGATGTGGTGGCTGTGGATGCTCCCTGCTCGGGCGAGGGTATGTTTCGCAAGAGCGAGGAGGCACGCGAGGGTTGGAGTTTGGACAATGTGCGCCTCTCGGCCGCACGCCAAAGGCGCATCTTGGCCGATGCGTGGAAGGCACTCAGGGAGGGAGGAGTGCTCATCTACTCCACCTGTACCTTCAACCGACAAGAGAACGAGGATAATATGGAGTGGCTCTCGGAAGAGTTTGAGTGCCAAAGGATTGAGATAGAGATACCAAACCAGTGGGGCATTGTCCGCACCGAGGCTGGCGAGGCCCAGTGCTTCCACTTCTACCCCCATCGCACCAAAGGCGAGGGATTGTTTGCGGCCATAGTTCGTAAAGGCTCCGAGGAGGGCCGAGGCCAACGCCACAACCCCAAACCCCGACGTAGCCCCTTTGGAGAGGTTGACAAGAAGATTGTAGCTCAGCTAAGTAGCTACTTCAACACCCCCTACCCACTGAAATTTACCACCATTGGCGAGAGTATCTACGCCTACAATACCAACCATTGGGCCGACCAACGATGTGTGGCCGAACAGATGAGTGTGCTCTTCTCGGGCACAAAGGTGGGCGAGATGTTTGGCAAAAAGTTCCGCCCCGACCACTCGCTCGCACTCGCCTCAGGACTCCGCAAGGAGGCCTTCCCCACTGCCGAACTCTCCGAAGAGGATATGCTCCGCTACTTCCGTCGCGAGGAACTTAGCTCGGTAGCCTCACTGGCCGAGGGGCTTAACCTACTGCTTTGGCAGGGTCAGCCCATAGGCTTCACAAAGCGCATTGGCGCTCGCACCAACACTCTACTCCCCAAAGAGTTACGCATTTTCATATAGACTACAACCATCGCCCGAAGAGACCAAAAACTATGAATAAGGCCATACTACGACTTGCCATACCAAGCATTGTGAGCAATGTGACCATACCTCTGTTGGGTATGATTGACATTGCCATAGCAGGTCGTATTGGCGACGACAGCACCATTGCCGCTCTGGCCATAGGCACAGCCATATTCAACTTCATCTACTGGAACTTCGCCTTCCTGCGTATGGGGACAAGCGGTCTTGCCGCACAAGCCTACGGCGCAGGCGACAAGCGCGAGACAGCCAACATCCTCGGTCGCTCGATGATTGCAGCACTTACCATAGCACTCCTGCTACTGATTTTCAATAGACCCATTGGAGCATTGGCAATGAGGATTATGGAGGGTGGTAGCAACGAGGTTATGGCTCTGGCTGCCGACTATTTCTACGCCCGCATCTGGGCCGCCCCTGCCGCCATAGCCATCTTCTCACTCCACGGCTGGCTCACAGGTATGCAGGATACCACCTCTCCTATGGTGGTGTCGATACTCAACAACATCATCAACATCGCCTGCTCACTCTGGTTTGTATTTGGACTCGATATGGGCGTTGTGGGCATTGCGTGGGGTACGGTGGTGGCTCAATACACCTCGCTGGTGGTGACACTGCTGATTATCGCACTGCGTTATGGCAGCTACGTCAAGCAGTTGAGCCTGCGCGAAAGCCTCCGTATGGAGCCTCTGGTGCGCTTCTTCCGCATCAACTCCGACGCCTTTCTGCGTACACTCTGCGTCTGCACCGTCTATACCTGCTTCACGGCCTTCTCGGCACGCTTTGGCGACACTATCTTGGCCACCAACGAATTGCTAATGCAACTCTTTATGCTGTTTAGCTATATGCTCGACGGATTCTGCTATGCTGCCGAGTCACTCACGGGTCGCTACATTGGCGAGCGCAACCGCAATAGTCTTTCACGCTGCATAAAGTTGCTTGTGGTATGGTGTGGCGTGGTGGCAGCTATCTACATCGTTGCCTACATCTTCTGGTGGGAACCCATACTCGGCATATTCACTTCAAGCCCTACGATTATGGCCTGCGCCGAGGAGTATATCGTATGGATTGTGATGGTCCCACTGGTGGGATTCATCCCCTTCCTGATTGACGGCATACTCATTGGCGCCACAAAAACACGCACAATGCGTAATACTACATTTTTTGCACTTGTGGCCTTCTTTGGGCTGTTCTACTCGCTCGTAGGGCTGCTCGACAACCGCGCCCTGTGGATTGCCTTCATAGGTTTTATTGTGGTGAGGTTTGCACTTATGCTCGTGGCTACCAAAGGCCTCAATACCGACCTACTGATGGATACGAGCAAAGAGTAAAATGAAAATTGAAAATTGAAAATTTAGATAAGGATGGATATTAAGAAGAACTTTAAGAGCGGATTTGTAAATATCATTGGCAACCCCAACGTTGGCAAATCAACCCTAATGAATGCACTCGTTGGAGAGCGACTGGCCATAATCACCGCCAAAGCACAAACTACACGACACCGCATTATGGGTATTGTCGGTGGCGACGACTTCCAGATTGTCTATTCCGACACCCCCGGCATCCTCCGCCCCAGCTACAAGCTCCAAGAGAGTATGATGGGCTTCGTTAGGGGCGCCCTGAAAGATGCCGACGTGATACTCTACGTCACCGACACCGTCGAAAAAGGCGACGAGGCCTCCGAAGAAATCGTTGAGAAGATTAAACTCAGCACCATACCCACCATTGTGGTAATCAACAAGATAGACCTCTCCAACCAAGGCCAGCTCGAAGCCCTCGTAGAGATGTGGCACAAAAGGCTACCCGAAGCGCACATTATACCCATCTCTGCCATAGAGGGTTTCAACGTCAGTGGCGTATTCGACACCATTATGACGCTACTGCCCGAGGGTGCACCCTACTACGAGGAGGGTACGCTAACCGATAGGCCTATGCGATTTTTTGCCAGCGAGATAATCCGCGAAAAAATCTTCCTCAACTACGACAAGGAGATACCCTACTCGGTGGAGATAGTGATTGAGGAGTATAAGGAAGAGCCAACCATCGACCGCATCAGCGCCGTAATCTATGTTGCACGCGACTCACAGAAGGGCATCATCATCGGGCACAAAGGCGAAATGCTCAAAAAGGTGGGCACAGCCGCCCGCATAGAGTTGGAGAAGTTTGTGGGCAAAAAGATATTCCTCCAACTCCACGTCAAGGTCGATGAGGGTTGGCGCAACAGCAGCGGCCGCCTCAGACGATATGGCTATATGGAATAACGGCAAAAAACGCGGGCATCAAAAAAAACGCGGGTATCGTTTGGATACCCGCGTTTTTTAATTCAAAATTCAAAATTCAAAATTGATTAGGGAGGTTAGGGATAGGGCCTATATGCCCTATGGGCCTTATAAGGCCTATACGCTGGGTTTACTGGGTTTACTGGGTTTACTGGGTTCACTGGGTTCTCTGAGTTTTCTGAGTTTTCTGGGGCTTCTTAGTTCTCCCAGTCCTCTCAGTCCTCTCAGTTCTCTCAGTTCTCTCAGTCCTCCCAGCAATCAGCAGTCAGCGGTCAGCTCTGCGAGTGCGATTTGTGAGGCGAGTTTCGTGCCAAACTAAGGAGCGAGTCCGCATTGGGTCGAGAGGGTCGGCTGGGTTTTGTGGAGGGATTTTTGTGCCAAACAAGAAGGTGGCTCCGCAGTTTGCTTAACGCAAATGAGGAAGCCACCTATCGCAGTTTGGTGCAAAAAGCACCCACAAGGCACAGCCGGATTTTAGATTATTAGCATCGCATCCCCATAAGTCCCAAACCTATACCCCTCCTCAATGGCAACCTTGTAGGCATTCATAACCTTGTCGTAGCCACCAAAGGCAGCAACCATCATCAGCTGAGTGGAGCCGGGGAGGTGGAAGTTGCTGACCATAGAGTCGGCAACGCTGAAATCGTAGGGGGCAAAGATGAACTTGTTGGTCCAGCCCTCGTAGGGTTTCAACATTCCTGTGGTCGATACGGACGACTCAATGGTCCTCTGCACGGTTGTACCAATGGCGCAGACCCTATGGCCACTCTCTTTGGCCCTATTGACTCTATTGGCAGTGGCCTCGGAGATTGAAATCTGCTCGGAGTCCATCTTGTGCTTCGTCAGGTCCTCAACATCGACAGTACGGAAGTTGCCCAAGCCAACGTGGAGGGTAATCTCGGCGGTGTCGATACCCTTAATCTCCATACGTTTGAGCAGGTGTTTGGAGAAGTGGAGGCCGGCCGTAGGTGCAGCCACAGCGCCCTCAACCTTGGCGTAGATTGTTTGGTAACGCTCCTCATCCATAGGCTCAACCTTCTCCCTGACCCAACGAGGCAGTGGGGTCTCACCCATCTGATTGAGCACCTCACGGAACTCCTCGTAGGAGCCGTCGTAGAGGAAGCGGAGTGTACGACCACGCGAGGTGGTGTTGTCGATAACCTCAGCCACAAGTGCGTCATCCTCACCGAAGTAGAGCTTGTTGCCTATGCGGATTTTGCGTGCAGGCTCAACAAGAACATCCCACAAACGGAGATCTTTATTGAGCTCGCGCAACAAGAAAATCTCAATCTCAGCACCGGTTTTCTCCTTATTGCCATAGAGGCGTGCGGGGAATACCTTGGTGTTGTTCATAATAAAGACATCCTCCTCGTCGAAGTAGGAGATAATATCCTTGAAGAGTTTGTGCTCAATTTCGCCCGTATCGCGGTGGAGCACCATCATACGCGACTCGTCGCGGTGTTCTACGGGATACTGAGCCAAGAGTTCGGGTGAGAAGTCGTAGTTGTATTGAGATAACTTCATAATATAGTGAATTATAGCGTTTTATATGCAATTTAGCCTTCCCTCAGGGTAGCCAACCGAGGCCACTTCGTTCGGGGGTAACAAATTATATACGTTTGAGAATCAATTTTGTTTCAGTCGGAGCAAAATTTTTCAGACTCAGGTAAGTGCGTAGGCAATCACTCGCAGGGAGCACTCCTATCCTCGGGCGTCATAGCGGCCACCAGCTCCTCCAATGGCCACGCATCCTCCACCTTGTGGTTGCCACTGCGAGTGCGACGCAACCCAACGAGGTGGGCGCCACTGCCGAGTGCCTCGCCAATCTCTATGGCCAGCGAGCGGATGTAGGTGCCTTTGCTGCAACGCACCCTCAGGCGCAACAGGGGCATCTGGAAGTGGAGTATCTCCATCTCGTAGATATTTATCAGCGCACGTCGCATCTCCACCTGCTCTCCCTCGCGGGCATACTCGTAGGCCCTCTTGCCGTCGATCATCTTGGCCGAATAGACAGGCGGAGTCTGCAACCTTTCACCCGAAAGTTCCTCCAAGGCTCGCTCAATCATAGGCAGGGTGATGTGATCGGTGGGATAGGTGGCATCGATGGGGTGTTCCAAGTCGCCACTGGGGGTGGTTGCGCCGAGCATAACATCGGCCACATACTCCTTCTCGCCCGCCTGCAACTCCTCCACCCTCTTGGTGGCCTTGCCTATGCAGACCAAGAGCACACCCGTAGCCAGAGGGTCGAGTGTGCCGGCGTGGCCAATTTTAATCTTGGGGTAGCCGAGCTTACGGAGTAGGTATTTGAGTTTTCGCACCACATCGGAACTGGTCCAGCCCAGTGGCTTATCGACCACAGCCACAACCCCCTCGGGGAAAGCCATATCGCGTCTAATATCCTCGCGCATACACAACAATTAGAATATGTAACTACCTATGGAAACAAGGCCTACAATGAGGCAGTAGAGGGCAAACCAGATGAGTTTGCCACGCTGAACAATGCCGAGCATAAACTTACAAGCCAAGCAGCCCGACACAAACGAGGCCACAAAGCCCACCGCCAGTGGCAGCAGACCCACACCCATATTGGCAAGCGACCCGTTGAGCACATCCAAAAGCGACTCACCCAAGATGGGCAGGATGACCATAAGGAACGAAAACTCGGCCACAACAGCGCGTTTGTTGCCCAAGATGAGGCCCGTAGCGATAGTAGTACCAGAGCGACTCAGGCCGGGCATAGTGGCTGCGGCTTGGGCCGTACCGATAATCATTGCGTCGGTCCACGAGATACTCTCCTTCTGGCGAGGTTTGGCATAGTGGGCAAAGGTCAAGAGTAGGGCCGTAAGCAGCAACATACTGCCCACAACAACCATCACATAATCGGAGGCCAACATAGCGTTGAAGCTATCTTTCAGCAGAAAGCCAACAATACCCACAGGTATCATCGACACAATAATTTTCAGCGCATAGGTCATATCGGGACCCTTACGGAAGGAGAAGAAACCGGTAAAAAGCCTCTTCACAGCGGGCCACAACACAACAATGGTGCTCAATACGGTTGCAAAGTGGAGTACAACGTCGAAGGCGATATTGTCGGTAAGTTCAACCCCCAACAACTCCTTGGCAATTTGCAGGTGGCCACTACTGCTCACAGGCAGATACTCCGTAAGGCCCTGCACAAGGCCCAAAATCAATGCTTCAATAATCGACATAGTTTTCTCTGTTTTTTTTATTTAAGTTTACTTATCACTCTTCTCTCCTTTGGGGCGGTGCATAATGGAGTAGCCCACAATGCCAAAACCCACAAGCACAACAATGGGGGCAAGGCCAATGCGTCGCCACGCAAACAACCTCTCGGCATCAAAGACATTGGCATCGTTGCTGCCACCTCCGGCCATAAGCACAAAGCCCAGCACTACAACAATCACACCTGCCAACATCCACTTATAGTTGGCCCACGAAAATACCATCTCGTCGTTGTTGTGGTCACCCTTTGCAGGTGTCATCTTTCTCTGATTCTTTTCCATATCTCGTTCTAAATATGATTTAGTATATATTTATCTTTGCACTATTCATCGCCACAAACCTATCGAGCACTAGCGAACTAAACAACAGCGAGATGAGTATGCCCGCAACATATATCCCGCCGAAGATGCACCCCATAACCTCAACGCCCGAGAGCAACACAACATAGGGCATACCCTCCGAGAGAGCCACAAGCATAACCCAAAACATCAGCGAGGCCAGCGTAGCCGCCACAACACCCATCCAGAAAGCATCCTTCATAAAAGGACGTTTGATGAATCCCTTTGTAGCGCCCACAAGTTTCATTGTAGAAATCAGTTCCCTACGCGAAAAGACACTCATACGAATGGTATTCTGCAACAAGATGAGCGAGATGAGCAGTAGCACACCGCCGAAAATAAGCAGTAGTAGCTTGAACTTGCCCAAATTGGCATCCATACTATCGACCATACCCTGCTGATAGACCACCTCGTCGATACCCTTCCATTGGCTCACCGTCTCGTCAATGGAGTGAACAAGCTCCTTGGGCGACTCACTGGCCGCAATCTTCACCTCAAACGAAGCAGGCAGAGG